>JAEZPL010000005.1 GCA_023413605.1 Pseudomonadota bacterium | reverse complement strand
CCTTCGTCGGCCGCCTGGACGACATCGGGCAGGACGGCATGGGCCTGATCGCCGACATCGTGGAGATCTACAGAAACTACGACTACTTCAAGACCGAGGTGCTGGTCGCCTCGATCCGCAACCCGATGCACATCGTCGACGCCGCCCGCATGGGCGCCCATGTGGTGACCGCGCCGCCGTCGGTGCTGAAGCAGCTGTTCAACCACCCGCTGACCGAAAAGGGCCTGGCCCAGTTCGTCGCGGATTGGCAGAAGACCGGCCAGTCGATTCTCTGAGGGATTCGATCCTCTGACAGCTGGCCCTTGACGGCTGACCTAGCACGGGTTGAGGCAGACGAGAGCGTGATCATGGGCCGAGAGCCGGGACACACCCACCGCCTGAAGGACGCACTGACCGCCGAGGACGTGTGCGCCTACCTGCGGGAACACCCCGACTTCCTGGTTCACAACGCCGATCTGGTCCACCATCTCACGCCGCCGTCCCAGGACCGCGGGCGCGGGGTGGTGGACCTGCAGGCCTACATGGTCGAGCGGCTGCGCGGCGAGGTGCGGACCCTGAAGGACCAGCAGCGGGAGCTGATCGGCACCTCCCGCGCCAACATGAACAGCCAGAACCGCATCCACGCGGCCGTGCTGTTCCTGCTGGACGCGCAGAGCTTCGAACAGCTGATCCAGACCATCACGACCGATCTCGCCGTGCTGCTGGACCTGGACGTCGCCTGCCTGATCGTCGAATCCAACGGTTACGACACCCCGCACGTCCAGACCTCGGGCGTGCGGGTGGTCGAGCCGGGCACGGTGGACCGCTGGCTCGGCAAGGCCGACGTGGCGCTGAACGCCGACATTCAGGGCGACCCGGAGATTTACGGCCCCGGCGCCGGTCTGGTGCGGTCGGAGGCGCTGATCCGCCTTCAGGTCTCCAGCGAAACGCCGGACGGCATGCTCGCCTTCGGCAGCCGCGAGCCGGACACCTTCCACACCGGCCAGGGGACTGAGCTTGTGGGCTTCCTCGCCCGCGTGGTGGAGCGGGTGATCCGCGGCTGGCTCGAACTGCCGGCATGACTCAGAAGTCTCCATGACTCAAAAACAGGAAGCCGTCCTCGGCTTCTCGGCCCAGCCCGACGTTCAGGACGTGCTGGTCCATTGGAGGCGCTGGCTGGAGAGCGAGCGCAACGTCTCCCCCCACACGCTGACCGCCTATGTCGGCGACGTGGCGACCTTCCTGGAGTTCCTGACGGGCTATCAGGCGCGTCCGCCGTCCATGAACGACCTGGGCGCGCTGACGGCGGCGGACTTCCGCGCCTGGCTGTCGAAGCTGGCCAACGACGGGCTGATCGCGGCGAGCCGCGCGCGGGCGCTGGCCGCCATCCGCAACTTCTTCCGCTGGATGGACCGCAGCGGCCGGCTGCACAACCCGGCCATCGGTGGCCTCAGCACGCCGAAGGTCAAGCGCCCGGTGCCGCGCCCGCTGACCGAGCTGGACGCCGACCGCCTGCTGGAAGAATCGGAAAAGGAACCGGACGAGCCCTGGATCGGCAAGCGCGACCGGGCTCTGTTCACCCTGCTCTACGGATGCGGCCTGCGCATCTCGGAGGCGCTGAACCTCACCCGCAAGGACGCGCCGCTGGGCGAGTCGCTGCGGGTGACGGGCAAGGGGCGGAAGGAGCGGATCGTGCCGGTCCTGCCGGCCGTGGTGGAGGCCGTGCGGGCCTATATGGAGGCCTGCCCCTACCGCCAGGGGCCGGACGCGCCGCTGTTCGTCGGGGTGCGGGGCGGGCAGCTGGCCCCGGCCATCGCCCAGCGCCAGATGCGGGACCTGCGCCGCCTGATCGGCCTGCCGGAAACGGCCACGCCGCACGCGCTGCGGCATAGCTTCGCCACCCATCTGCTGGCGGGCGGCGGCGACCTGCGCGCGATCCAGGATTTGCTGGGCCATGCGTCCCTGTCCACGACCCAGCGCTACACGGACGTGGAAAGCGAGCAGCTGATGGAAGTCTACCGGGCCGCCCACCCGCGGGCGAAGCAGCCCCCTAAACAGGCCAAATAAGAAAGAACCACAGAGACACGGAGGCACAGAGAAGTACTGACCTCTGCGCCTCCGTGTCTCTGTGGTTCTTTTGCTCCCTGCCCTCCCCCGCTTTCACGAGGGAGGGTGAGAACCAGTCGCCTTAGATGTGCAGCGCGCGGCCTTCGACGGCGAGTGCTGCTTCCTTGGTGACTTCCGACAGGGTCGGGTGGGCGTGGCAGGTGCGGGCGATGTCCTCGGACGAGGCGCTGAACTCCATCGCGAGCGCCAGCTCGGCCACCATTTCCGACACGTTCGGGCCGACCATGTGGACGCCGAGCACTTTGTCGGTGCGGGCGTCGGCCAGGATCTTCACGAAGCCGTCGGTCGTGCCGCTGGCGCGGGCGCGGCCGTTGGCGGTGAAGGGGAACTTGCCGGCCTTGTACTGGATGCCGGCCGCCTTCAGTTCCTCCTCGGTCTTGCCGACCGCGGCCACTTCCGGCCACGTGTAGACGACGCCGGGGACGAGGTCGTGGTTGACGTGGCCCGCCTGACCGGCCAGCAGCTCGGCCAGGGCCACGCCCTCCTCCTCGGCCTTGTGGGCCAGCATCGGGCCTTCGACCACGTCACCGATGGCGTAGATGCCCGGCACGTTGGTCTCGAAGTGCTTGCCGATCTTCACGCGGCCGCGGTTGTCCATCTCCACGCCCACGGCGTCGAGGCCGAGACCGTTGGTGTAGGCGCGGCGGCCGATGGCGACCAGCACCACGTCGGCCTCGATCTCCTCGGCGGTGCCGCCGGCGGCGGGCTCGACCGACAGGGTGACGCCGGTGTTGGTGACCTTGGCGCCCGTGACCTTGGAGCCGAGCTTGAAGGCCATGCCCTGCTTGGCCAGGATGCGCTGCATCTGCTTGGACACTTCGCCGTCCATGGTCGGCAGGATGCGGTCCAGGAACTCGATGACCGTGACCTGCGAGCCGAGGCGGCCCCAAACCGAGCCCAGCTCCAGGCCGATCACGCCGCCGCCGATGACGACGAGGCGCTTCGGAACCTCCGGCAGCTCCAGCGCGCCGGTGGAGGAGACGATCTTCTGCTCGTCGATCTCGATGCCCGGCAGCGGGGTGACCTCGGAGCCGGTGGCGATCACGATGGCCTTGTTGGCCGTGACGGTGCCCACGCCCTCGACCTCGACGGTGTTCGGGGCGGTGATGCGGCCGGCGCCGCGCAGCCAGGCGATCTTGTTCTTCTTGAACAGGAACTCGATGCCGCCGGTGTTCTCTTTGACGACCTTGTCCTTGTGCGCCAGCATGCCCGGCAGGTCGAGCGCGACGTCGCCGACCTTGATGCCGAACTTGGCGAGGCCGTGCTTGGCCTCCTCATACTTCTCCGACGCGGCCAGCAGGGCCTTGGACGGGATGCAGCCGACGTTCAGGCAGGTGCCGCCGAGGGCAGACCGCTTTTCCACGCAGGCCACCTTGAAGCCGAGCTGGGCCGCGCGGATCGCGCAGACGTAACCGCCAGGACCGCCGCCGACAACGACGACGTCGAAAGTGCTTTCAGCCATTGGGGCTTTCCTTCCGCCATTCTTGTGTTCGCCAAAAGCCTTCCCGTCCAGCGGGGAGGGCCGCGCGCCGATATATGCCGCCGCTCACGCCAACTGGCAACGGGACAGTTCGTCCCTTCGGAC
The DNA here is from genome assembly GCA_023413605.1 of Pseudomonadota bacterium. Classification (GTDB taxonomy): domain Bacteria; phylum Pseudomonadota; class Alphaproteobacteria; order Azospirillales; family Azospirillaceae; genus Azospirillum. Next base: position 1,668 of record JAEZPL010000005.1, on the reverse strand, counting down.
GATGCGGGGTTGTCGGACGGGTGTGGCGAAGGGGATTGAAGGCGCGTTGCGGCTGGGCCGGGCGACCATGCAAAGGATTTTCGTCCTCCATCCCGCTCCCGAAGTGGGTAGCCGGGAGGTTGGGCTTGCACCAATGCTCTGGACCACGCCGCTTTTCCCTCGATCCCCGCCCGGCCCAAGCCGCGCTACCATCGGGACAGGATGATTGCCGCAAACCCCAGCAGGGAGGGCGATGCGCATGGCGAAGAAAAAGAAAAAACACGAAAATGACGCCGACCTTATGCTGATGGCCCACCCGAAAGACAAGGGGCTGAAGGACAAGGGGCTGAAGGACAAGCCACCAAAGGGCAAGGAGGCGGCAGCCCAGCCGGCGAAGCTGAAGTGGAAGGAATACAGCAAGGAACTCGCCCGGCTGCACGTCGAACTCGTGAAGCTTCAGCAGTGGGTGGTGCGCGAGGGCATCAAGATCTGCATCGTCTTCGAAGGGCGCGACACCGCCGGAAAGGGCGGCACCATCAAGGCGATCACGGAGCGGGTGAGCCCGCGCGTCTTCCGCGTCGTCGCCCTGCCCTCGCCGACCGAGCGCGAAAAGTCGCAGATGTACATCCAGCGCTACATCCCGCACCTGCCCGCCGCCGGTGAGGTCGTGATCTTCGACCGCAGCTGGTACAACCGGGCCGGCGTCGAGCGGGTCATGGGCTTCTGCACGGAAGACCAGGCGAAACGCTTTCTCGACGTCGTGCCGCAGGTCGAAAAGGCCCTCATCGACTCCGGCATCATCCTGCTGAAATACTGGCTTGAGGTCAGCCCGGAGGAACAGACCCGCCGCCTGGAGGGGCGCATCCACGACGGCCGCAAGACCTGGAAGCTGTCGCCGATGGACCTGAAGTCCTACAGCCGCTGGTTCGACTATTCCCGCGCCCGCGACGGCATATTCCACATGACCGACACCCCCTGGGCGCCCTGGTTCGTCGCCCGATCGGACGACAAGCGCCGCGCGCGCCTGAACGTCATCAGCCACATCTTGAGCCAGATACCTTACGAAACCGTGCCCCAGCCCCCGATAAAGCTGCCCAAGCGGCAGGACGCGAACGGTTACAAGGAGCCGGACTACCCGTACAAGGTCATCCCGGAACGGGCTTGGCCGGCCGACACCTGACCCCCGCGCAAATCATCCCCTCTCCCGCCCCCGGTGGGAGAGGGAGGGACCCATGCTCGCGGCGTGGGAGGGTGAGGGCAAGGTCCTTCCAACGGACAGCGCCGCCCGGATCGTCTCCGCCACGCCTTCCGGGTTGGCGAGAATGTCGTTGTTCCAGAAGCGCATGACCTGCCAACCGGAGGCCGCCAGGAACTCGGCGCGAAGCTCGTCGCGGCTGGAGCCCTTGTGCTGACCGCCGTCCGCTTCGACCGCCAGACGCACTTCGACGCAGGCGAAGTCCAGCACATAAGGCGGAACCGGGTGCTGGCGCCGGAACTTCCATCCGTCCAGGCGACGCCCCCGCAGCAGGCGCAAGAGCGCCTTTTCCGCGTCGGTGGACTCGGTGCGGAGGGTGCGGGCCTTGTCGAGGGTGCTGGGCGGGGTGAGGGTCATGGTGTCTGCTCCGTTGGGGGGACCTTGCCCTCACCCTCCCGCTTCGCGGGCCCCTCCCTCTCCCAGCGGGGCTGGGA
>JAEZPL010000715.1 GCA_023413605.1 Pseudomonadota bacterium | reverse complement strand
ACATCACCGTGGTCAGCCCCAAGGTGTCCGCCTATGTGCGGGAGGTGCGGGTCGCCGAGAACCAGCAGGTGCAGGCCGGCGACATGCTTGCCGTGCTTGACGACCAGGATTTCCGCGCCAAGGCGGCGGAGGCCGAGGCCGCCGTGGCCGGACAGAGGGCAGCGCTGGGCACCCTCGACAGCAAGCTGGAACTCCAGCGCGCGCTGATCGATCAGGCCGCCGCCTCGGTCGCCAGCGCGGAGGCGGAGCAGCGCCGCGCCCAGCAGGACTTCGACCGCACCCGCGCTCTGGCCAACGAAAGCTGGGCCAGCCGTCAGAAGTTCGAAACCGCCGACGCCGACCTGCGCAAGGCCGTGGCCGCGACCAACAGGGCCCGCGCCGCGCTGGAGGCGGAGAAGAACCAGGTCGGCGTGCTGAACGCCAGCCGCACGGAGGCCGAGGCTCGCCTGCGTCAGGCGGAGGCCGCGCTCCAGACCGCCCGCAACGACCTTGCCAACACGGTCATCCATGCGCCGGTGGACGGGGTTGTGGGCAACCGCGGCGTCCAGGTCGGCCAATACGCCCGTCCTGGCGTGCAGTTGCTTTCGTTGGTGCCGCTGCCGGACGTCTATGTGGTCGCGAACTTCAAGGAGACGCAGCTCAGCCGCATGCGGCCGGGGCAGCCGGTTGCCGTGGAGATCGACGCTTATCCCGGCAAGGCCCTGTTGGGCAAGGTGGAGAGCTTCGCGCCGGCTTCCGGCTCGCAGTTCAGCCTGCTGCCGCCGGAAAACGCGACGGGCAACTTCACCAAGATCGTCCAGCGCGTGCCCGTGCGCATCGCCCTGCCGCGCGACAACGCGCTGGCCGGCCTGCTGCGCCCCGGCCTGTCGGTGATCGCCGAGGTGGACACCCGCGGCGCGGAGGAGGCTCCGCCCGTCGCCGGCACCGTTTTCGGCGCCTTCCGGCCCGGCCAGACGGTCGCGGCCAAGTAACCGACATCCTTTCCAACCGATTTCGTCCTGGGAGAGGGCGCCGATGACGTCCATCACCAACGACGATGTCCCTTCCGCCCGCAAGGCCGTTCCCCCGGCGGCCGCGGGCGGCGCGGACCCCGCGTCCCGGCCCCAATCCCCCCAGACCCCCGAGGGCGGGGACGCGGCGGTCCCTTCCTCCCCCACGCCCACCGCCACACCCGGTTTCCGCAAGGTCACCGGGCGCGACTGGCTGGGCTTCATGGCCATGGTCGTGGGCATGTTCATGGCGATCCTGGACATCCAGATCGTCTCCAGCTCCCTGTCGGAGATCCAGGCCGGCCTTGCGGCCAGCGCCGACGAGATCTCCTGGGTGCAGACCTCCTACCTCATCGCCGAGGTGGTGATGATCCCGCTGTCCGGCATGCTGGCGCGGATTCTCTCCACGCGCGTTCTGTTCACCATCGCCGCCGCCGGATTCACGCTGACCAGCGTGGCCTGCGCCTTCACCTCCAGCATCGAATCGATGATCGTGTGGCGGGCGCTTCAGGGCTTCATCGGCGGCGCGATGATCCCGACCGTCTTCGCCACCAGCTTCTCCCTGTTCCCGCCGGAAAAGCGCGCGGGCGTGTCGGTGATGATCGGCCTTGTCGCCACCATGGCGCCGACGCTGGGGCCGACGCTGGGCGGTTGGCTGACGCAGAGCTTTTCCTGGCACTGGCTGTTCCTGGCCAACGTCATTCCGGGCATCGCCGTGACCGCGCTGGTCTGGACGCTGGTCGACGTGGACAAGCCGAACCCGGCGCTGCGCAAGGGGTTCGACTTCATCGGCCTCGGCCTGATGGCGGCCTTCCTCGGCAGCCTGGAGTTCGTGGTGGAGGAAGGCCCGCGCAAGGACTGGTTCGCGGACGAGTATGTGGCCGTCTTCGCTGTGGTGGCCGCGGTCGCCTGCGTCGGCTTCTTCTGGCGGGTGCTGACCTACCGGAACCCGATCGTGGAACTGCGGGCCTTCCTGGACCGCAACTTCGCCATCGGCTCGCTGTACAGCTTCATCATCGGCATCGGGCTGTATGGCGCCGTGTACTTGCAGCCGCTGTTCCTGGCCCGCGTGCGCGGTTACAACAGCCTGCAGATCGGTACGATCATGTTCGTGACCGGCGCGTTCCAGTTCCTGTCCGCCCCGGTGGCCGGCGCGCTGTCGAAGAAGATGGACCTGCGCGTCATGCTGGCCCTGGGGCTGACGCTGTTCGGCACGGGCGTCTGGCTGAACGCGCACCTGACCAACCAGGCCTCCTTCTGGGAGCTGTTCGTGCCGCAGGCGGTGCGCGGCTTCTCGCTGATGCTGTGCTTCATCCCGGTCAACACAATCGCGCTCGGCACCCTGCCGCCGGATCAGCTGAAGAACGCCTCGGGCCTCTACAACCTGATGCGCAACCTGGGCGGCGCCATCGGGCTGGCCGCGATCAACACGGTGCTGCTGGAGCGGCAGGCGCTGCACATGAACCGGCTGGGCGACAACATCAACCTCGCCCGGCCGCTGGTGCAGGACACGCTGGACGGGCTGGCGGCGAAGTTCGACGGGCTGGTCGCAGACCCGCAGGCCGCCGCGATGAAGACGCTGGTCAACATCGTGCAGAGGGAAGCCCTGGTGCTGACCTTCAACGA
>JAEZPL010000559.1 GCA_023413605.1 Pseudomonadota bacterium | reverse complement strand
TCAAGCGCAACCGCACGCTCCAGCGCCTGCGCACCGGCCAGGTCCGCCTGCTGGTGGCGACCGACGTGGCGGCGCGCGGCATCGACGTGCGCGACATCACCCACGTCATCAACTTCGACCTGCCGCGTTCGGCGGAGGACTACGTCCACCGCATCGGCCGCACGGGCCGTGCGGGCGCTTCGGGCGTGGCGATCTCCTTCGCCGCGCGCGGCGACCGCGACGCCCTGTTCCGCATCGAGCGCTACACCGGCACCCGTCTCGACATCCACGTCGTTCCGGGCCTGGAGCCGCAGCGCCCGTTCCAGAACGGCGGCGGCGGTCGTCCGGCGGGCCGTTCCGGCCGTCCGGGTGGCGGCGGCAATGGCGGCGGCTACAACAAGAAGCCGTGGAACCGCAACGCCAACGGTGGCGAGGGCAAGCCGGGCGGCTATCAGGGCCGTCCCAACCGCTCCGAGCATGGCCGTCCGGTGAACCGGACCGAGCATGTCCGCAACGAGCATGGTCACTCGGAGCGCGGCCGTCCGGAGCACGGCCACGCCCGCCGCGACTCCCACGGCGGCAAGCCGGCGCACGCCCGCGCGTCGAAGTGGTAAGCGTTCGTTCGCTGTGAATGAAAAAGGCGCGGTCCCTCGGGGCCGCGCCTTTTTGTTTGTCCTATGGTGCAATCGGCTGGTGGGGTGAATCCCATCGCGGCGACCGCCTCATGGAAGGGTGGACGCGATGGTGTTGATAAGGACGGCATAGCCTGATGGAGGCAATGCACCAGGGGATGAAGTGCTACCGTCTGCCTTGGGGGCGCCGCTGCCCGTCCGGCCCTTCAACTTTTGGGTTTTTCGCCAAGCTGATAGTCGAGCGCTTTGTCTGGGGGCGGTCCCGGTCGTTTTATTGCGGGAACTGCTTTGGGCGGAGTTGGCGCCGGCTTGACCTGTGATACGGCCGGCGCCTGAAGGCTTCCATGATCGGCCGGCCGTATCACCCTTTCGCACATGGCTGCACCATGTGCTGCCGGGTTTAATCCGAAGGCCTGGGGCGTTGGTGAATTGGTGATCGACTGCGGCGGCTCTTTTATCCCTCCCCCCTTTCAGAACATTTGTGTAGTGTGCGCTTGAACTTGAAGGTCGGGTGTGCTTCAAGAAAATACTTGGAATTTGCGGCAAATATCAGACAACGGTGCTTCATGCGTTACCTTCATTCTTGCAGCATCGCTGCCATCGTTATGGGGGCTGTTCTGTTTGGGGGCAGCGCCTCAAGCGAATCGATATCTTCTTCATTGGAGAGCGCGGAATTCAAAGATCTCGACACTGTGTCGGTAGCGAAGCTGCCTGAACAGGTGTTCGTCAATCAAGCTGTCGAGGTACATGTTGGGGTTTCGGGAAGCGAATCTGATTTTGAATATCGCTACATGATAAAAGATGGAGATGAAGATTGGAATTTTGGTGCGGCTTGGTCGGAATCCCCAAAATTTTCGTTTGTCTCTTCAAAGCCTGGTGTGCTGGCATTTCATGTTCAGGTTCGCCGGAAGGGGAATGGCAAACTTGTTCTTGATAAATGGGTGGGCCAGGTTGTGGTCTACGATAGAAGGATTATGTTGGATCTTGTTTCTGCGCCTCTCTCGCAGCTTCACACCTACATTGTTCCAGGAATCTCTGCATCGTTCAGGGCAGAAGACACCTCTTGGAGAGGTGGCATAAAATCTTTCAAGGATTTGTACCTGTATGTTGAGCGTGATTTTGAAAGATATGATTTCAAAAAAGAAGAAAAGCAATTTGAGCATGAAGACGTCATGCGCGGTATTTACTACATGGCATTTGTATCTGGTCTCTGGGCTTATGGAAACAAAAACAATCCAAACCTGCCGGGGTGTTCGACGGGAAACGAGGTGTCGGGCCCAATACCATCAAGCTCGGTAACTGTTAAGACATTTCTTGAGACGCCGATTGGGTGCTGCACGGATTATGCCACTGTTCTGGCTCTGCTCCTGACGTCGAGGGGAATAGAGAACCGGATTGTGGAAGTTTTTGATGATCCAAGGTCGTCCAGCCCAAGTCATGTTTTTAATGAAGCGCTCCTTGGGGGGCGTTGGTGGACTCTGGATGCAAATATCAACGTGGCTTATGCAGGGAATTGGGAAGAAGTGATCGACCAGCGTCGGCAAGTTGATGCCTTTCTTATTCCGCACTCCAACATGAGTTATGAATCTCTAAACTACAGAGCCTCTGTTGGAAGTTTTCGTACGTTCATGCTTACCGCGGCATCGAATGGTTATTTTTCAAAAAGTGAGCATTTCCGGGTTGAAGACTGGATGAGGAGACAAGGTTATGGTGAGCCCGTCCTTGAGGTTTTCCGCAAATAGATGAATTGAGAACCGGCTTGGGTTGGGCGGGGGCATCGGTGCCTGCCATCAGATGGCTGCAACGCTCCACAGCAGCAGCGCCACCAGCAGGGCCAGGATCAGACCCGCCACAGCATAGAGCCCCAGCGCGCGGCCGATGTCGGCGGGGGTGGCGCGGGCCCGGCCGTCGCCGATCCAAGGCTCGGTGATGACCACGCCGCCATCGCGGTGTGGCCCCCCCAGGGCGAGGCCCAGCGCGCCGGCCATGGCGGCGGTCGGCCAGCCCATGTTGAGGGAGGCGGCCTTACCGCCGTCGCGGACCATCGCCTTGGCGGCACCGCGCAGACTGGCATCGACGAAGGGGGCGGCCAGCGCCAGCAGCAGGGCGGCCAGCCGGGCCGGGATGGCGTTCAGCGCGTCGTCCAGCCGTGCGGCGGTCTGGCCGAACCGGGCGTGACGAACGCCGGGGTTGCCCAGCGCGGAGTCGGCTCCGTCGACGACGGCCCAGACCAGCAGCCCCGGCATGCCTAGCAGGATGTAGCCGAAAACCGGCGCCACCACCTTCCGGGCGAAGGCCTTGGCGGTGGCTTCAATGGCGGCGCGGGCGATGCCGTGTTCATCCAGGCTGAACACGTGCCGGCGGGTGAGGGGGGCGATGGCCTCCTGCGCGGCGGCCGCGCCCCCCGTGTCCAGCGCCTGGCGCACCGCGCGCACCTGTGCCCAGCAGGCCCGGCCGCGCAGGGTGGCGAGGATGACCACAAGCTCCAGCAGCCAGCCCCGGTTTTGCGCGGCGATCCAGTCCACCGCCAGCCCGGCGGCCACCGCCGTCAACAGCAGGAACAGCACGACCAGGGTGCCGCGCAGCAGGCGGGCCGTCTTGCCGCGCTCCACGCGGTTCAGGCGCTTGTCGGCCCAGGCGCAGAAATGGCGCGACAACGCCGCCGGGTCGGGCAGGATTCGGCCGATCCGGTCGCCGACGGCGGCGTCGATCGCCAAGGCCAGCAGGAGAAGGAACAGCGACCCTGGACCGTTGAGGGGATGGACGCCGAAGACTGTGTTCACCATGGCGCCCCTCCCCCAGGCCTTAGCGCGCGCCGGCCTGACGCAGCATGTTGACGACGCGGGCGTTCCGCCCGTCCTGGGCCCAGCTCAGCGCCGTGCGGCCGGTGAAATCGGTGCGGTCGGCCTTCGCGCCGGCCTTCAGCAGCTTGTCCACCAGATCGGCGCGCCCGTTGCGGGCGGCCATCATCAGCGGGGTGACGCCTTCCTTGTTGTCCTGGTCGACCTTGACGCCCTTTTTCAGCAGCGTGTCCATCGTGTTGACGTCGTCGGACTCCACGGCGTAGTGCAGCGCGGTGTTGCCGGCCTTGTCGGTGCGGTTGGGGTTGGCGTTGCCGTCCAGCAGCAGCTTGACCATTTCCGCGTTGCTGTTGCCGATGGCGATCTGCAGCACGGTCCGCCCGTTAAGGTCGGTCTGGTTGGCGTTCTCGCCCTTCAGCATCAGCATGCGCACGGTGCTCACGTCGTTGGACGTGACCGCCTTCACCAGGGTAGGGCCTTCGAGAATGTTGACCTGCGCCTGCGCGGGGGCAAAGGCGGGGGCGCCGAGACCCAGGGCGAGCACGCTCAGCAACAGCAGCCGTTTCATGGCGCTTCCTCTTGTACGATCCATATCTTTGGCCGGGGATAGTAGCCATTTTGGCGCAGCCTTGACCAGCCGCAGCGTAGGCCGATCAATTGCCGGCTCTTGCATCCCAGGGCTGCCGGGGCGACAAAGCCGGGGGAAGGAGCCCGCCCATGGTCCGCAACCCGCTCGCCCGTCACATCGTCCTGTTCATGCTTGTGAAGTTCGCGCTGATCGCGCTCGGCCTCTGGTGGTTCTTCGGCGCCATGCCGGAGCCGCGCGGGGTGGTTCCCGCGGTGCCCACGGCCGCCGCGCGCCCTTGATCGCTCTTAAGCGTCGCTGGAACCACCGTCCGCCGTTCGGGGTTACACCCGCAACAGTGGAGAGCGCCATGTCCTTTGAAAACGACGTGAACCCGAACCCTTCCACCGGCCTGCGCGGGACGGTCCGCGAGGCCGTGGGCATCTTCTCCAGCCGCGACGCCCTCCAGAAGGCCGTCGACGAGTTGTCCCTGGCCGGCTTCCAGCGGCACGAGCTGAGCGTGCTGGCCAACGACCAGACCATCCGCGACCATCTCGGCGAGGTGCCGGCCCAGGTGGAGGACATCGCGCACGACCCCAACGCGCCGCGCCAGTCCTACGTCTCGCCGGAGGACACCGGCAGCGTCAAGGGCGTGGCGGTCGGCTTCCCCGCCTATGTCGGCGCGATCCTGGCGACCGGCGCCGTGCTGGCGACCGGCGGCACGGCCCTGGCCGCCGCCGCCGCCGCCGCGGCGGCAGGGGTTGGCGGCGGTGCGATGGGCTCCGTCATGTCGCAATGGCTGACCGACAAGCGCAACGAGCCGATGCTCCAGCATCTCGACAAGGGCGGCATCCTGCTGTGGGTGAACCTTGCCGACGCGGAACGCGAACGTCTGGCGAAGGAGATCATGGGCCGCTACGCCGCCCAGCCGGTGGAGGTGCACGAGGTTCCGCAGACGGGCTCGACGGCGTAGAGAATGGGGAACAGGGGGCGCCCTTGACCCAGGTCATAGCCGCGCCGCCCGTCCGGCCTTATAGTCCGGCGGTCTTCACACCGGAGATCCGCCTTTGGACGCCCACTCCGCTCTTTCGCTGCTCGACGCCGGCCTGAACCAGTGCGCCGTGGTCATCGACCGCGACGGCGGGCTGCTGTTCGCGCTGCTGACGGCGGGTCTGGTCGGCGGGGCGACCCACTGCGCGGGCATGTGCGGCCCCTTCGTGCTGGCCCAGGTCACGGCGCGGCTGGAGCAGGTGCCGGCCTCACGGATGAGCGAATTCCACCGGCTCGCCGGGGCGGCGGTGCTGCCCTACCATCTCGGCCGCGGGACGAGCTACGCGCTGATCGGCGCGGTTGCGGCGACCGTCGCCGGGCATGTGGGGGCGCTGCCGGGGCTGAAATGGCTGTCGGTGGCGCTGCTGGCCTTCGCGGCGCTGTTTTTCCTCGGCTATGCGGTGAAGGGCCTGTCGGCCTGGGTGCCGAAGCTGGACGGGACGTTCCAGCGCTGGTGGGGGGAGCGGGTGTCACGGCTGGCGAAGCCGCTGTTCGGCAACCCCACGGGCTGGCGCGGCTACGCGCTCGGGCTGGCGCTGGGCTTCATCCCCTGCGGGCTGCTTTACGGCGCTGTCGCCGTGGCGGCGGCCAGCGGCAGCGCGCTGACCGGCGCCATCGGCATGGTTGCCTTCACGCTGGGCACGATCCCCAGCCTGCTCGCGGTCGGCATCGCCGGCCACCTTGCCGGCCGCGCATGGCGGACGGCGGTGGCGCGGGCGGCCCCGGTCATCATGGTGGTGAACGCCGGGGTGCTCGGCTGGATGGCGATCCGGTTGGTTGGATAAAGAAATATTCGCCACAAAGCCACAAAGCCACAAAGAGCGTCACAAAGAAGCCCTGCCTTCAGAAGAACTGTCGGGGACGCCCGGAACTCCTTTGTGAAGCCCTTGGTGTCTTTGTGGTTCATGGCCGACGTGCCAAGCACCATTCGGCCCGACCGAGCTTAATGCAGTTGCCCCTTCAGCGCATCGGCCAGCGGGATTTGGCCGCAGCCGGGCTTCAGCGGCTGCTGCTGGCTTTCGTGCGGCGACCAGCCGGCGAGGTACAGCACTTGGAAGGTGGCCTGGATGCGCCCGTCGGGCTCGGCAAACTGCTCGGCGTAGCGGCGGGCCACGTCGAACAGCAGGGATCGGGTGGCCGGCACCTTGCGGCGGGCGAGCACGGCGTTCGTCTCCCCCATGCCGCGCAGATCCTGCATCAGGCGGAAGGCGTCGCTGTAGGTGACGGTGATCGTGTCGCTGTCCACCACCGGCAGGGCGAAGCCGGCGCGCTGCATCAGGCCGCCGACGTCGCGGACCTCGGCGAAGGGCGACACGCGCGGGGACACGCCGCCGGACACCTCCATCTCCGCCTCGTACAGGCAGCGGCGAAGCTCCAGCAGCGTCTCGCCGCCCAGCATGGCCGCGCAGAAGAAGCCGTCGGGCTTCAGCACCTGCCGGATCTGCAAAAGCGCGCCGGGCAGGTCGTTGACCCAGTGGAGACTGAGGTTGCTGACCGCAAGGTCGAAGGTCTCCGGCGCGAAGGGCAGGAACTCCTCGTCCGCGGCGACGGCCAGCGGGCCGGCCTGCCGGGCGAAGTTCGGCGACAGGTCGCAGGCGAACAGCCGCTCAATCCCCTTGCGGCCCTTCAGCATGCGGCCCATGACGCCGTCGTGGGCGCCGATGTCCAGCACTGTGGGGAAGGGGCGGACCACATCCTCCAGCCGGTCGGCGAGGCGGTCGGCCACCTCTTCGAACAGGAAGGCGTGTTCGGCAAAGACGGGGACGGCGCGGTCGCGGCGGCGGCGCACGAGCGCACGGTCGAAGACGGTCATGGTGTCGGACGTGGTCATGTCCGCAATATAGCCCAGGCCGGGAGGGCTACAACCATCGGCAAAGCCGTAGGCTTTATGATAAGCTTTCGCGAAACGTTGGGGAGCCGTCGCGGATGGGCATCGAGGACGCCATAGGCGCCAGTTACGAGGCGCTGATCGTCATCATCAAGATCACTCTGCCCGCGCTGGTCGTCACCACCGTCCTGGGTTTGCTGCTGACCATCTTCCAGCAGGTGACCAATATCAACGAATCGACGCTGCAGCAGGACCTGAAGATCTTCGCGACGCTGGTGGTCCTGTTCGTCACCGGGCCGGCGATCTACATTGCGCTGCGCGACTACACCTTTGTGATATTCGACCGGATCGCCGCGATTCATTAGGGGGATTCGGCGATGACCGCCCCAGGAGATTCGCCGCTCGCCCGCATCGCCACCACGATTCTGGACGCGCTTTTGCCGCCGCGATGCCTCAGCTGCGGCGGGGCGGTGGACCGCCAGGGCGGGCTGTGCGTGGCCTGCTGGAGCACGCTGACCTTCATAGCGCCGCCGCTCTGCGCCTGCTGCGGGATGCCGTTCGAGTTCGCGGCTGCCGGCGAAAACCCCGACGATCTGCTGTGCGGCGCCTGCATGGCAGGGCCGCCGCCCTTTGCCCGCGCCCGCGCCGTTCTGGTC
>JAEZPL010000669.1 GCA_023413605.1 Pseudomonadota bacterium | reverse complement strand
CACCTTTTGCAGCTCGATGTTCAGCGACCGTGCCCCCATGCCGCCCCGGTTCATCGGGCAGAGGACCTGCACGTCGCGCACCGGGTCGAAGCCGAATCGGCGCGGGATGCGCCCCCGCACGATCTCGATCAGCTTGGCAACCCCGGACTCCGGCGTGGCGGCGTCGACGAAGTAGAAATCGCTGTCCGTCCCGCCCCCCTCCCCCGCCTTCTTCGGCCATTCCGGCATCTGGCCGGCGTTGATGCGGTGGGCGTTGACGATGATCCGGCTGGTCGCCGCCTGCCGGAAAATCTCGGTCAGCCGCACCACCGGCACGGCCCCCGACGCGATCACGTCGCCCAGCACCTGCCCCGGCCCGACGGAGGGCAGCTGGTCCACGTCCCCCACCAGCAGCAGCGCGGCCCGCGGCGGCACCGCGCGCAGCAGGGCGTTCATCAGCGGCACGTCCACCATGCTGGTCTCGTCCACCACCAGCAGGTCGCAGTCCAGCGGGTGGGTCTCGTCGCGCTTGAAGCCGCCGGCCTTCGGATCGGTTTCCAGCAGGCGGTGGATGGTCTTCGCCTCCAGCCCCGTGCTTTCGGTCAGGCGCTTGGCGGCGCGGCCGGTGGGCGCGGCCAGCGCGATGGAGACCTGCTTGGCCTTCAGCACCGTCAGGATGCTGTTGACCAGCGTCGTCTTGCCCACGCCCGGCCCGCCGGTGATGACCATCAGCTTGGACGCGACCGCCTGCCGCAGCGCCTCCCTCTGCCCTTCGGCCAGGGTGATGCCGGCCTTCTCCTCCACCCAGGGGATCGCCTTGTCCGCGTCGATGGCCGGCCAGGACACGGTTCCGGAGGCTAGCCGGCGCAACCGGTCGGCGATCGCCATTTCGGCCCGGTAGAGCCCGGCCAGGAAAACGCAGGGCTCCCCACCCAGCGTGTCGGCGACGACGATGCCCTCCGCCAGTTCCAGCCCCAGCGCCGTTTCCACGATGGGCGCGTCGATGTCCAGCAGCTTGGCGGCCAGCGGCACCAGCTCCGCCGTGGGCAGGCCGCAGTGCCCCTCGTCCGTCGCCTCGGCCAGCGCGTAGCTGATGCCGGCGCGCGCCCGGATCATCGCCGTCTTCTCGATGCCCAGCCGGAAGGCGATGGCGTCGGCGGTCTTGAAGCCGATGCCGCGGATGTCGCGGGCCAGCCGGTAGGGATTTTCGGTGATCAGCTGGATCGCGTCCGGCCCATAGGTCTTGAAGATGCGCACGGCGCGCGATGTGCCGACCCCATGGCTGTGCAGGAAGACCATGATCTCCCGGATGATCTTCTGGTCGGCCCAGCCGGCGACGATGCGCTGCGCGCGCTTCGGCCCGATGCCGGTGACCTGCCGCAGCTTGTCCGGCTCCTGCTCGATCACGTCGAACACGGCCTCGCCAAAGGCTTTCACCAGCTTCTTCGCGTAGACCGGCCCGATGCCCTTGATCAGGCCGGAACCCAGGTACTTCTCGATCCCCTCCGCCGTGGTCGGCGGGGTGGCGCGCAGGAAATCCGCCTTGAACTGAAGGCCGTGGTTGCGGTCGTTGACCCAGGCGCCCGACGCCTGCACGAACTCCCCCGCGCTGATGGAGGCGGAATGGCCGACCAGCGTCACGAGGTCGCGCTGCCCGCGCACCTTCAGGCGCAGCACGCAGAAACCCGTCTCGGGGCTGTGGAAGGTCACGCGCTCGACAAGGCCGGACAGCGGCTCGCGCTGCGGTGCGGCCGGTGACGGGGCGCCGGCGGTCATGCTCATGCCCCCAGAGATAGTCATTCCCGGCGCTTTCGGGGATTCCCCACCTTCGCCGCCGTCTTCCGATCATTCGGGGGAAGACCGCAGCCGCGCGAATGTGTACCTTGTCGCCCGAGACCCGCCCCGGCCCATCGGCCGGCCCGGCGGGGATGCGGTGAAATGACGTCAGCCAAAAAACGACAAACCGATAAACCGCGGTGTTTTCGACTTCGGAAGGAACGAGCAACTATGGTGACGGAACGCATTCAGGTTGGCGGCTTGCAGGTTGCCACGGAGCTTCACCGCTTCATCGAGAACGAAGCCCTGCCGGGCACCGGCGTGACGTCGGAACAGTTCTGGTCGGGGCTTGACGCCATTCTTCACGATCTGGCCCCGCGCAACCGCGCGCTGCTGGCCAAGCGCGACGAGCTTCAGGCGAAGATCGACGAGTGGTACCGCAGCCGCCGCGGCCAGCCGCTGGACCGCGCTGCGCACAAGGAATTCCTGAAGGAGATCGGCTACCTCCTGCCGGAGGGCCCGGATTTCGCCGTGACGACGGCCAACGTCGATCCGGAAATCTCCACCATCGCCGGTCCGCAGCTGGTCGTGCCGGTGATGAACGCCCGCTACGCGCTGAACGCCGCCAACGCCCGCTGGGGCAGCCTGTACGACGCGCTGTACGGCACCGACGCCATCCCGGACACGGACGGGGCGGAGCGCGGCAAGGGCTACAACCCCAAGCGCGGCGAGAAGGTGATCGCCTTCGCCCGCGGCGTGCTGGACCGCGCCGCCCCGCTGTCCGACGGATCGCACGCCGACGCCGCCGGCTATGTGGTGGAGAACGGCCACCTCGTCGTCACGCTGAAGGACGGCCGCACCACCGGCCTGTCCGAACCGGAGAAGCTGGTCGGCTACACCGGCGACCCCGCCGCCCCGACCGCGGTGCTGCTGACCAACCACGGCCTGCACCTGGAAATCCGCATCGACCGCGACCACCCCATCGGCAAGACCGACGCGGCCGGCGTCGCCGATCTCGTCGTCGAGTCGGCGCTGACCACCATCCAGGACTGCGAGGATTCCGTCGCCGCCGTGGATGCCGAGGACAAGGTGCTGGTCTACCGCAACTGGCTGGGCCTGATGAAGGGTGACCTGACCGCCACCTTCCCCAAGGGCGCCGGCACGGTCGAGCGCCGGCTGAACCCCGACCGCAGCTACACCACCCCGATCGGCGAGACCGTCACCCTGCCCGGCCGCAGCCTGATGCTGGTCCGCAACGTCGGCCACCTGATGACCATCAACGCCGTGCTGCTGAAGGACGGCAGCGAGGCGCCGGAAGGCATCCTGGACGGCATGATCACCTCGCTGATCGCGCTGCACGACCTGAAGGGCGCCCGGCTGAACAGCCGCGCCGGCTCCGTCTACATCGTGAAGCCGAAGATGCACGGTCCGGAGGAAGTGGCCTTCGCGAACGAGCTGTTCGGCCGCGTCGAGGACGTGCTGGGCATGGCCCGCAACACGCTGAAGATGGGCATCATGGACGAGGAACGCCGCACCACGGTGAACCTCAAGGAAGCCATCCGCGCGGCGGCCGAGCGCGTGGTGTTCATCAACACCGGCTTCCTCGACCGCACCGGCGACGAGATGCACACGGCCATGGAAGCCGGCCCGATGATCCGCAAGAACGACATGAAGTCGTCCGCCTGGATCAAGGCCTACGAGGACTGGAACGTCGACACCGGCCTGCTGTGCGGCCTGAAGGGCCACGCGCAGATCGGCAAGGGCATGTGGGCGATGCCGGACCGCATGGCCGACATGCTGGCGGCCAAGATCGCCCACCCGCAGGCCGGCGCCAACACCGCCTGGGTGCCGTCGCCCACCGCCGCCACGCTGCACGCGCTGCACTACCACCAGGTCAGCGTCGCCGCCCGGCAGGAGGAGCTGGCCAAGCGCCCCCGCGCCAGCCTGGACGACATCCTGACCATCCCGATGGCCGACCGCCCCAACTGGTCGGAGCAGGAGATCCAGCAGGAACTGGACAACAACGCCCAGGGCATTCTCGGCTACGTCGTCCGCTGGATCGACCAGGGCGTGGGCTGCTCCAAGGTGCCGGACATCAACAACGTCGGCCTGATGGAAGACCGCGCCACGCTGCGCATCTCCAGCCAGCACATCGCCAACTGGCTGCACCACGGCATCACCACCGAGGCGCAGGTCATGGAGACGATGAAGCGCATGGCCGCCGTGGTGGACAAGCAGAACGCCGGTGACCCGCTGTACCGTCCGATGGCCCCGAACTTCGACGGCAGCGTGGCCTTCCAGGCCGCCTGCGACCTCGTCTTCAAGGGCCGCGAGCAGCCGAACGGCTACACCGAGCCGGTCCTGCACCGCCGCCGCATCGAGGCGAAGGCGAAGTTCGGGCAGTAAGCCGCCCGCTCCAGACCTCTGCACCGAAGCACCGCCGCAAAAACCCCTCTCCCCGCCCGGGAGAGGGGTTTTTTCTCGTCCGCGCGCTGCCCATCCTGAGGTTGCGACGAAATGTTCGGCAATGTCGCGCGCAAGGACCGTCACATGGAAACGGCTTCAAGCGTCTGTTTATGACGGTCCGCGCGCCAAGACCGCGACACTAGGCCGCATGCATCGAAACACCAGACAATTCATGAGACGCATTCTTCTGCGGCCTCTTCCTTTCATTGCATCTTCCCGAGCACTCAATCGCGTCAACGGTGCATTAACGGGCGCGCGTTAATGTCTTCCAAAACAAATTCCCCTTTTGGCGACGCCCCGACAAAGGCTTGGCGCCACGACGATTTCCGACTTGGAGAATGTTGATGTCCCTCCTCCACTCCATGACCATCAAGAGCAAGGCCACGGCAACGGCCTTGATCGTAGCCGTCGTCATGGCCGCAGCCGCTTTTCTCGTTATGCGGGAAGTGTCGAGGCAGGAGGATTACTTGACCGCCGTGCACCATACGGCGGACGAGGTCATCGAGAAGGTTGTTCCGCTCAGCGGACTCATCGCCGACATGCGCTACGACGTGGCGCAGGTGCAGCAGTGGCTGACCGACATCTCCGCCACCCGCGGGCTGGACGGGCTGAACGACGGCGAGACCAAGGCGGCCGAATACGCCGCGAAGTTCGAAAAGACATCCACCACCGCCCGCGCCGCCGCCCAGTCCCTGGGCCTGTCGGACATGGTGCGATCCATCGACAAGGTCAGGGCGGCCTTCTCGCCCTACTATGAGTTCGGCAAGCGGATGGCCCGTGCCTACGTCGACGGCGGCCCGGCCGCCGGCAACGCGATGATGGGCGAGTTCGACAAGGTCGCCGACGCCATGGACAAGGAGATGGAACGTCTGCTTGCCGACATGAACACCCTGCAGGAGCAGCGCCTGACGGGCCTGGATGAGTCGGTCAGGGCGATCGCGGCCTCCACCGCCCAACTGCGCGGCCTGTTCGCCGGAACGGCGCTCGTCACGATCATGATCATGGCGGCCTCCATCGCCTTCGTCCGCTTCGCGATCCTCGGCCCGATCGAACGGCTGCGCCGCACCATGATCACGCTGGCTGCTGGCGACCTGGGCGTCGAGGTCGGCTTCACCGGACGCCAGGACGAGATCGGCCAGATGGCCCAGGCCGTCCAGGTGTTCCGCAAGGCCGGGCTGGACAACGAGCAACTGCGGCAGGACCAGGAGCGCATGCGCCAGACCGCGGAGGAGGAGCGCTGCCGCGCCCTGGCCAACATGGCCGACACGGTGGAAAAGGAAACCCGCGCCGCCGTGGAACGGGTCGCCCGGCACGCCAACCAGATGTGCGACACCGCGGAAGCCATGGCGGCGTCGGCCGGTCTGGTGACCGACAATTCCCAGAACGTGGCGGCGGCAGCCAGCCAGGCCCTCTCCAACGCCCAGACCGTGTCCGCCGCGGCCAGCCAGCTGTCCTCCTCCATCCGCGAGATCGCCCGCCAGGTGTCCACCTCGGTCGACGTCACCGGGCAGGCCGTGGAAAAGGCGGGATCGGCCCGCACCATCATCGACCAGCTGTCGGAAGCCGTGGAACGGATCGGCGCGGTGGCGCGGCTGATCGGCGACATCGCCAGCCAGACCAACCTGCTGGCGCTGAACGCCACGATCGAGGCGGCGCGTGCCGGGGAAGCCGGCAAGGGCTTCGCCGTCGTGGCCAGCGAGGTGAAAAACCTCGCCAACCAGACCGCCCGTTCGACGGAGGAAATCGCCACCCTGATCACCGACGTGCAGTCGGTGACCCGTCGGGCCGTCGACACGGTGGCGGAGGTCACGACCACCATCCATCACGTCTCGGACATCTCCTCCTCCATCGCCGCCGCGGTCGAGGAGCAGGACGCCGCGACGCAGGAAATCGCCCGCACGGTCGCGCAGACCAGCGAGGCCGCGCAGGAGGTGTCCACGCGCATCGCCCTGGTGTCGGACGAGGCGCTCCAGACCGGATCGCGGGCCGACGGCGTGCGCGACACGGCGACCGACGTGGCGCAGAGCATCGACGAACTTCAGGGCGTGCTGGTGCGCGTGGTGCGCACGGCGACCACGGACGTGGATCGCCGCCGCAAGCCGCGCTTCGGCGTCAACTTCCCCTGCACCATCGACGGCACCACGGCCACGGCACGCATCGCCAACCTGTCCAGCGGCGGCGCCATGGTGCTCGACGCGCAGGCCATGGCGCCGGGAACCCGTGGCACGCTGCGTTGCGCCCGCTTCACGCGCCCGTTGCCCTTCACCGTCAAGTCGCACGAGCACGGGCAACTGCACGTCAAGTTCACCCTGCCGGACAGCGAACAGGCCGATTTCGACCGCGAGGTGGAGGCGATCACCCGGGGGCTGACGCCCCAGATCATGGCCGCCTGACGCGGCTTATCCCACCGGAGCCCCTGCCCCGCACGGGTCATGCCTGGAACCCGCGGGACCATGTCCCCAAATGTCGGGGAGAAATACAGGGAAGCCTCGATCATGCGTGCCGTTTCTCACATCGCCGCCCTCCCCCTGCGCGCCCTGGCCGCCCCCGTTCTGGTCGCGGGCAGCCTGCTTGCCGCCACTCCCGCCGTCGCGGAGACGCCCGCCGCGCCCAGCGGCCCTCTCTGCTCCGCCTCGGTGCTGACCGCGCTGACGGCCTGGGACGCCGGGCTGGCCACAGCCGCGAAGTTCGGCGACAAGGCCGTGGCCATCGCGCGGGAAAAGGGCCGGGAGTATCTGCTGCCGCTGCTCGGGGTCGATCCGCAGTCCACCAATCCGTCCACCGCTCCCGGCGGGGACGACCGCATCGGCGCCATCGAACGCTTTCTGGAGGACACCCGCCAGGATCCCGCGCGCCGCCAGGACCTGTGCATCGCCATCACCCAGGCGGTGGAAGACGCCAAATCCCAGGCCGGCGCCGGACTCGACTCCCTCCGGCGCGCGCTTGACGGCCTGCGCCTGCCCGATCAGGCCCCGGGCCAAGTCCCCGGCCAGCCCCTTGAACCGCGTCCGGCACCGGGCACGGCGCCGGCCAACCAGGACGGCATGATCCGGATCTGACCGACGGGCGCGGCTTCGCCGCCGCTCCGGAGC
>JAEZPL010000655.1 GCA_023413605.1 Pseudomonadota bacterium | reverse complement strand
ATGTGGTGCTGCGTGCCGCCCATGCACCAGACGAGCGTGCCCGGGCGGTTGGAGGCCAGGGTGCGGGCCACGCGCTTCAGCTGCGCGCCCGGAACGCCGGTGACCTTCTCGACCTCTTCCGGAGTCCACTTGGCGACCTCGGCGCGGATGTCGTCCATGCCGTAGACGCGCTTGGCAATGTACTCCTTGTCCTCCCAGCCGTTCTCGAAGATGTGCCAGAGGATGCCCCAGATCAGCGGCACGTCGGTGCCGGGACGGAAGCGGATGTACTCGTCCGCCTTGGCGGCGGTGCGGGTGAAGCGCGGATCGGCGACGATCAGCGGGGCGTTGTTCTGCTCCTTGGCCTTCAGAATGTGGAGCATGGAGACGGGGTGCGCCTCCGCGGCGTTGGAGCCGATGAAGAACAGCGCGCGCGACTTCTGGATGTCGTTGTAGCTGTTCGTCATGGCGCCGTAGCCCCACACGTTCGCCACGCCGGCGACGGTGGTGGAATGGCAGATGCGGGCCTGATGGTCGACGTTGTTCGTGCCCCAGAAGGCGGCGAACTTGCGGATCAGGTAGGCCTGCTCGTTCGAATGCTTGGCGGAGCCGAGCCAGAACACGGAATCCGGGCCGGACTTCTCGCGGATCGACAGCAGCTTGTCGCCGACCTCCTGGATCGCCTGATCCCAGGAGATGCGGGTCCACTTGCCGCCGACCATCTTCATCGGATAGCGCAGGCGGCGCTCGCCGTGGGCGTGCTCGCGCACCGACGCGCCCTTGGCGCAGTGGGCGCCCAGGTTGATCGGGCTGTCGAAGCTCGGCTCCTGGCCGATCCACACGCCGTTCTGCACCTCGGCCGTCACGGTGCAGCCGACCGAGCAGTGGGTGCAGACGTTCTTGACCAGCTTCACCGGCGCGCCGGCGGCGGGCGTGGCGGTCACCGCCTCGGCCTTCTTCACCATGCCCAGCGGCAGGGAGGCGGCGATGGCGGCACCACCGGCGGCGATGCCGGAGGCGCGGAGGAACGAACGACGATCGACGGTGTTACCGGTCAAGCCGGAAACCATCTTCGCGAGCTGCCGGCCACCGGCCGTGGCCGCCTTCTTCTTCGTCAGCATGGGTGGCGGTCCTTCTTAGAAGCGGCTCAGCTCGTAGACCTTCCGCACATGGTCGGTCTCGCGATAGCCCTGGGAGGTGGCGGTGGTGGCGGCGGCTTCCGCCGGCTCGGTGCCGGCCGCGACGCCGACGGCGACGGCACCCAGCGCGCCGACGCCCATCCCCGCGACGCGGAACAGATCGCGCCGCGCGAGAGTGCTCTTGTCCTTCTTGTCCGTCATTCCTTCACCCTTTCACCGCGACTTCCCGAAATGCTCCGGGCCGGCTTCCGAAGATCCGACCCTTGTCGTGTCTTTGTGTTCATTATGCGGCCATGTCGAACGCCTGCGCCTCGACCTCCAGGAACCGGCGGCCCAGCGTCCCGACCGCCCGGTAGAAGTCGGCGGACGGCGTGGATTCCAGGTCGGCGAAGAAACGCCCGGCCCAGGAGCCGATGTGGCGGTCGAAGAAGCGACGCTGTTCCTCCAGCGAGGCCCGCTCACCGAAAGCGCCGGTGATCAGGCCCGCCATCATTTCGGCCAGGGCGGCCATGTGGTCTTCCGGCTCCCGCACCTCGTCGGCGCGCGCGATGCCGAAATGCGCCATGTCGTCGCGCAGCTCGGCCAGCGGTTTTTCGTGCAGGAACCCGGTCAGATAGTAGGAGGCGTAGGGGGACAGGATCCCGCCGCCGACGCCGATGAAGAGGACCAGGAATTCCTCGTCCACCACGCCGGCATCCGCGGCGCGGGCGGAGTCCGCCAGACGGCCCAGCGCCTGCCCGAAGGGGCTGGCATCGCCCTCCATTCCGGCCAGCGCGCCCAGGAACTCCGCGTCGGGCGCCCGCGCCAGCAGACGCGCCAGCAGAGCGTAGATCTGTGCCCGCTGCAGTTCCTCCGGCGGCAGGGCCGTCGGATCGTGATCACCGGCCGAAGACACGGCGCGCATTCCTCCCAAACGACAACGGCCAAACGATAAGGCCAAAACGACAAAAGGGGATAGCGCCCGGCCTCATACGTCGCGACCACGGCGGCTCATTGGCTCGCCCGTGACGGTGCCACGACATCAAAGGCCGGCGCCCAAGACGCCCTGGACCATCAACTTTCTATTGCACCTGCGAAAAAGCCGCGCAGAAACAGCGGCTTAACCGTTAGGCTTGAGCTATTTAAAAGCGGAATCGCACCGTTTGTCAACAAAGGTTGACGGTCCGCCGCCTGCAAGAAAGTGCTAATGCGCCAAAGCGTTATGCTGATTTCGGCACATCGGTCCCGGACTCGCCGCCCGTTCCGCCTGCCGGCGTTTCTGCTTTTGCTTGCGGATCCGGTTCGCCGTCTTCGGCTGCGGCAACGGCCGCCGCGTCCTGTTCGGCACGGGCTGCCGCGTCCTCTGCGGCATCCAGGAATCCCTTTCCGACGCGGTAGAGAGTCTTCACCGGATCGGACGAGGTGAACAGGCCGGTGTAGTCGTCCGCATAGTCCTTCAGACCGTCGTCGTTCGCGAAGACGGGATCGGAGCCCCACAGCTTGCGCAGAGCCTGCCGGTGCAGATCCTCCGGCACTTCGGCGCGCAGGAAGGGCGTGTAGTCGGACTCCCGCGTCAACTCCTCGACGGGAGGGAGGTCCTTCAGCGGGTCGTCGGCTTCCGCAGCGGCATTCTCGTCCGCAGGCGGCGCCTCGCCGTCCGGCAACGCCACGGGCGGCTGGGCGGGAAGCTCCTCGGCCACAGGCTCTGGAGCGACCGGCTCCGGAACAGGCTCCGCCGATTGCCGCTTCAGGCGCGACCAGCGGGAGAGGAAGGTTTCGTCGGTCATCGAAGTGTCAATCCACAATGCGCGCCAGTTCCCTCTCCCCTCAGGGGAGAAGGGCTTTCCATCATTCAATCCTTCTTGAAATGCCGCTTGCGCTCGCGCTTCACGAAGGGAACGTCCACGTGGTGCTGTTCGGTGAAGTCGCGGACGAGCGCGATCACCTCCGGGGGCATCGGCACGGTTTCGACGGTTTCGACGCCGCTCACCTGATAGCCTTCGCATTCGTGGGCGGAGGCGGTGACGACGAAGGGTTCGACCGCACCGGGCTCGCCGCCCTCGACCGGGCGCAGCACGACCCAGAGGCGCGGCGGCTCCTGCGAGAGGTTCAGCTTGTAGCCCTCGGTGTCCGTGCGGAACAGTTCCAGCGGCAGGGTGGCGGCGTGGAACTGCGCCCAGTCCTCCCCTTCGCGCAGCAGGCGCCAGCCTCCATCCACCGGCGGGGCGCCGGGAATGACGGACACGGGGTGCCACGCCCAGTCCTGCCACGGACTGGCGCTTTTACGGCGTTCCAACACGATGCCCAACGGCATCGTCTCAATTCGGTTCAGCGTGTCGCTCATCAGCCTTCCTCCCCGGAACGACCTTGAACCACAAGCGACATCAATCAGGCAACCACGCCCGCCGACAGCAGCCGCTCCGCCTCCTCCAAATCTTCCGGCCGGTTGGTGTTGAAAAAGGGATCCACCGGGTCGGTCGCGAAGTCGGCGATGGCCAGCCGGTAGCGCGCCGTCCAACGGTCCACCTTGCGCATGTCCTCTTCCACCATGGCGCGGCGGAGGTCGTCGGCCAGACGCACCGGCCACAGCCCGAACACCGGATGTTCCTGCCCGTCCGACCGCGCGCAGGCAAGGTCGGCGCCCTCGCGCTCCACCGCCGCGACCAGCCGGGCGACGAGGTCGCCGGGAATGAAGGGCGAGTCGGTCGCGAAGCTCGCCACCCACTGGCAGCCCGGCGCGTTCGTCCTGGCCCACTCCAGCCCGGTCAGCACGCCGGCCAGCGGCCCGGCGTAGCCCTCCACCACATCCGCCGCAACCGGCAGCCCGAAGGCGGCGAAGCGCGCCGGGTCGCCGTTGGCGTTCAGCACCAGCGGGCCGACCTGCGGGCGCGCGGTGGCGATGATGCGCTCCAGGATCGTGCGCCCGCCCAGCGTGCGCAGATTCTTGTCCCCGCCGCCCATGCGGCGCGACAACCCGCCGGCCAGCAGAACGCCTGCTATCGCCTGGGCAATCCCGTCAGTCATCATCCCGGCTCCCCTTGCGCTGGTGGCGGCCGCCCTCGTCGGCGACGGAGGCGGGGTCGGCATCGAACACCAAACGGTCGGTGCCCGCCAGCGCCAGGAAGCGCTTGCCCTTCGCGCGCCCGACCATGGTCAGGTTCGCCTGCCGGCCCAACTCCACGCCCCAGGCGGTGAGTCCGGAGCGCGACAGCAGGATCGGGATGCCCATCTGCACGGTCTTGATGACCATTTCCGAGGTCAGGCGGCCCGTCGTGTAGAAGATCTTGTCGTGCGGCGCCACGCCGTGCAGGTGCATGTAGCCGGCGACCTTGTCCACCGCGTTGTGGCGGCCGACGTCCTCCATGTAGATCAGCGGCCGGTCTTCCTGGCACAGCACGCAGCCGTGGATGGCCCCGGCCTCCAGATACAGGCTGGGGGTCAGGTTGATCTTCTTGGACAGGGTGTAGATCCAGGACGTCTTCAGCCGGGCGTCCGGGTTCAGCGACACCGACTCGAAGGTCTCCATCACGTCGCCGAAGGCGGTGCCCTGGGCGCAACCGGAGGTCAGCGTCTTCTTCTTGAGCTTTTCCTCGTAGTTCGTGGCGCGCTCCGTACGGACGACGACGGTGTCGATCTCCTCGTCATAGTCGATGCCGGTGATCCGGTCGTCCCGCTTCAGCATGTTCTGGTTCAGCAGGTATCCCACGGCCAGATACTCGGGATAATCGCCGATCGTCATCATGGTGACGATCTCCTGCCCGTTCAGATACAGCGTCAGCGGCCGTTCGACGGTGACGGACGCCTCGAC
>JAEZPL010000529.1 GCA_023413605.1 Pseudomonadota bacterium | reverse complement strand
TCATCACGCTGTCCAGCGTGGTCAGATGCGTTTCGGCCTCGTCCAGCGTGCGGATGCCGCCGTTGATGGCGATGGTCAGCTGCGGATTTTCCTGCTTCAGTCGGTGCACCAGTTCGTAGCGCAGCGGCGGAACGTCCCGATTCTCCTTGGGGCTCAGGCCCTTCAACCAAGCCTTGCGGGCGTGCACGATGAAGTGGGTGCAGCCGGCGGCCGAGACGGTGCGGACGAAGTGGTCCACCGTCGGCCATTCGTCCATCTCGTCGATGGCGAGGCGGTGCTTGACGGTGACCGGGATCGACACGGCCTCGCGCATCGCGCCGACCAGCCGGGCCACCAGATCGGGTTCGGCCATCAGACAGGCGCCGAAGCGGCCGGACTGCACGCGGTCGCTGGGGCAGCCGACGTTCAAATTGACCTCGTCATAGCCCCACTCTTCGGCGATGCGCGCGCAGGCCGCCAACTCCGCCGGGTCCGACCCGCCGAGCTGGAGCGCCACCGGATGCTCCGCCGCGTCGAAGCCGAGCAGCCGCTCCCGGTCGCCATGCAGCACGGCGCCGGTGGTCACCATCTCGGTGTAGAGCAGCGTGTTCTTCGACAGCAGGCGGTGGAAGAACCGGCAATTCCGGTCCGTCCAGTCCATCATCGGGGCAACGCTGAGGGCAATGGCGGTCATGTCGAACAGGTCGGGTGATTCGGAAACAGCGGCATCAATTGGCCGATTGCGGCCCCGAAGGCAAGGGGCAGGGTTGCGCCCGCCCGCCGTGTCCCCGCTTGGGCATGCCGTTCGGCACTCCGAAAATCACTTCACCCTCTGGCCCGTGAACGGGTTCCAGCCCACGGCGGCCAGCGCGGTCCACGCCGTCGCCCCCAGGTGCGGCCGGCGGTAATAGCGGAAATCGTCCGTCTTGCTGTCCGGCCCAATCGCCAGCCCCGTGGTGATGCCGTCCTGCCGGGTCGCCCAGACGTAACCGCCGGCGCTGATTTCCTTCCCGACCTCGGCCAGCAGGCGGTCGGCGTCCGCCGCGCGGCCCAGGGCGCGGTAGGTCAGGGCGGCCTGCGCCGTGCCTTCCACCCACATCCCGTCGCGATCGTCGTTGAAGTCGAAACCGCCGTCCACCCCGTGCGCGCGTTCGGCATAGTCCAGCGCCGCGCGCCAGCTTTCCGGTGCGTTCGGCAGCAGCAGCGGCCAGAGCTGCGCGTCGAGGCCGGAGGTCGCGCTGTTGACGGTTATGCCGTCCGGCGTGGTCCCGGTCGGGAAATGCCCGTTCCCCGCCGTCCACATGGCGTCGAGGAAACCGCGCGCCGCCTTGGCGGGGCCGGCCCAGTCCCCGGCGGTCTTGGTCCGCTCCAGCCAGGCGAACAGGGCGACAAGGTCGGTGTTGTGTTCCGTCGCCTTCCAGGTCAGCGGCTGCGGCTTGTCGTCGAAGCCCTGGACGCCGCCGTTGAAGCCGCCCGGCCCCTTCGGATCGCGCGTGTTGTCCACGATCCAGCGCGCGAGTTCGGCGGCACCGTTGCGGAACCGCTCCTCCCCCGTCGCGTCGCCCAGCGTCATCAGGGCCAGCGCCGCCCAGGCGACGTTGCCGGTGGCGCTTCCCACCTGATAGGAGTCCTCGAACCAGCGGTTCTCGGTCACGTCCCACCAGCCCATGGGCGGGATCGGCTTCTGGTTCTGCGCACCGGCGCGGTAGGTGTTGCGCAGCCGCCCCTGGCGCCGCGCGCGGTCCAGCGTGGCGGCGGACAGCAGCGACTCCCCGATGCGCAGCGCGTGCTTCGGCTTGCCGCAGGCGACCAGCGCGATGGCGGCCAGCGCGTTGTCGTAGGTGAAGGCCGCGTTGCCCAGCGCCTGTTCGTAGGTCTGCCCCACGCCGAGGCTGCTGTCGTAGCTGCGCAGGAACACCGGGCCGGAACCGGGAATCTCCTCCACGCGGGACACCAGCGTTCCGCAGGTCTTGGCGGCCAGGGCCGGAGCCGGGCTTGCGCCAGGGGTCGCAGGCGCGTCCGCCGTCATGGTCGAACCGGTCGCGCCAAGCCCGGACACACCCAGGCCGGCTGCCAGCATCCACGCGGCGAGGCTACGCTTTCCCACCATCGAACGGTCTCCTTTGGGTCGAGACGAAGCAGCCTCTTACGCGAAAAGGGGGCGGGGCGTCCAAGCAAACCGCCCCATATCCCCCTTCCGTCATAACGCTGCCCTGGCTTCGACATGCCCCCTGCTGCGCCCTTGCCGGGATTAAATAGCGAAACTATCAAATAGGCATGGCATCCAATAGGCCCGTTCCCTTTGTGCCTTTGGGCGACGAGCCTCAGGAGTTCCCCGCCAGCTTCCCGACGAGCTTCCCGACCAATTTCGGCATCCGCCCGTTCGGTGCGGCCCATCTGTGGCGGCGGGAGGCGAACCGGGTGCTGGCCGACAGCGGCTTTTCCTCGTCGGTCATCACGCCGCTGATGCTGCTGAGCGAATTGGGCGACGGGATGCGCCAGCGCGAGCTGGCGGAGGAAATGGGCGTGGAAGGGCCGTCGCTGGTCCGGCTGCTCGACAGCCTGGAAGCGGCGAAGCTGGTCGAACGCCGGGAGGACCCGGACGACCGCCGGGCCAAGACGCTGCACCTCACCGACGATGGGCGCGAACTGCTGCCGCGGGTGAACGCGGCGCTGAACGACGTGCGCCGCCGCATCCTCCAGGGGGCGACCAGCGCGGAGATCGACAGCTGCCTGCGCGTGCTGTCCACCATCGAAACCAACGGCAAGAGCCTGCGGCCATAACCGCCGCCCCCGGTCCCGTCTCATGACCGGTGCGCAAGGACGAACACGATGAAATTCCTCGTTTTCCTGTCTCGAATCACGGTCACGCTCGTGGTGACGGTTGCTGCCCTCGACGCGGAATCCTCCTGGCGCGACGCCACGTTGCTGAACCTCATCACCCGCCCGCGCGCGCTGGTGGACATCCCATCAGGTGGTGTGGGCCGACCAGACCCGAACGACTGCTACTGCGGCGCCAACTGACCGGCGGACCCTGCCGTTACGATTTCGCGGCCTTCCGCGTCGCCGTGGCGCCCAGCGCAGCCGCCACCGTGCCCAGCGTGGTGTCCCAGTCACCGGGGCGCGGCTGGCGGAAAAGGCGCAGGGAGGGATACCAGGGGCTGTCGTCGCGGTCGAGCAGCCAGCGCCAGTCCGGCGCGTAGGGCAGCAACAGCCAAGCCGGCACGCCGAGCGCCCCGGCGAGGTGGATGACCGCCGTGTCCACCGCGATAACCAGGTCCAAGTTCATCAGAATGGCGGCGGAGTCGGCGAAGTCACGCACGCCGTCGATCATGTCCTGCACCCCGCTGGGCAACGCCTCCCGCGCGTCGCCGGTTTGCAGGCTGAAGAAGCGCACCCCCGGCACCGCCAGCAACGGAGCCAGCGTGCCCACGGGGATGGAGCGGTTGCGGTCGTTGCGGTGCTGCGGGTTGCCGGCCCAGACGAGTCCGACGCGCAGGCCCTCCGCCCCCTGCATCCGGGCACCCCAGCGCGCCACGTCGCCGGGGTCGGCGGACAGGTAGGCGGGGGTTGCGGGAATGGACGACAGCTCCGTGCCGAAGGCGCGCGGCAGGCTCATCATCGGGCAGTGCAGATCGTGGGGCGGCGGCTGGGGGCCGCGCACCACGACCTGGATGTCCGGTCCCAGCGTTCGCAGCAGACGGAATTGCAGCGGGTGCACGTCCAGGATCACGCGCCCGCCGGCGCGCGCCACCAGCGGGGCGTAGCGCGCGAACTGGATGGTGTCGCCGAAGCCCTGCTCGGCGTGCAGCAGGATGGTCCGGCCCTCCAGAGGCTCGCCCACCCAGGGCGGTGTGGGGAAACGGCGCCAGCGCCACTCGAACCCTTCCCAGCCGGCGCGCAGGTCGCCCTGGACCAGCCGACCGACCGCGCGCGCCAGATGCGCCTCCGCGTGGTTCGGCTGGCGGGCGATGGCGGCGTCGAAGCAGGCTTCCGCCTCCGCGAAGCAACGCTGGTCGCGCAGCACGGTGCCCAGGTTGAGCAGCGTATCGGGATGGTCGGGCCGCATCCGCGCGGCGCGGGTCAGCCACGCGCGCGCCGGGCCGTAGTCCGCCAGCGCATGCCGCGCGGCGCCCAGGCTGTCCAGCGCGTCGCCCTGCGCCGGGTCCAGCGCCAGCGCGCGGGTCAGGACGGAAACGGCCTCCTCCGCGCGGCTCAACGCCCGCAGCACGCCTCCCAGATGCGCCCAGGGCTGCGCGGCCTCCGGCCGCAGGCGGAGCGAGCGCAGGATCGGCGGAGCCGCCGCCGCGTGGTTGCCGCGTTGCGCCTCCGCCACGCCGAGCAGGTGCAGGGCGTCGGGCTGCGCCGGTTCCACCGCCAGCACGAGCCGGTAGAGCGCCGCGGCCTCGCCGAGCCGTCCGGCCATGTGGTGGTTGACGCCAGCGTCGAGAGCGTCCAGGAGAGTCGCCATTCCCGTTGTCTACACCGGGGACGCCGCCGAAGGCGAGCCCCCACCTTCATGCCCAAGTTGCAAAGGAGTTCCATGGACGACCGGCTGCCGACGCATCTCTGGGTCATGGCACACATCCGCGCCGCCGATGCCCAAGGGGTTTCGATGATGGTGCTGCGCAAGGGCGATCCCAGCCGCGGCACGGTCATCCTGAAGCTGAACCGGCTCGACCGGACCTTCAGCGTGCTGGTCCAGGTGCGCGAGGAGGACCGGCTGCGCTGGTCGCGAGGCACCGGCAAGGACCCGGTTGACGAGGCCACCGCCGACGCCTACATCGCCCGCCAGACCCGTTACGACCCAGACGTCTGGGTGATCGAGGTCGAAGACCGCCACGGCCGCCACTGGTTCGAGGGCGAGGTGCTCTAGCCCCACAGCCGGCCGTCAATGGCTCCATCGAGCGGGAAGGTCAACCCACCTTCGCTTCGGCCTTGCCGGCCGCCGCCGGGGCGACGCGGGGAAAGCGCAAGGTGAATCGGGTGCCTTCGCCGGGGACGCTGGTGACGGTGATGGTCCCGCGCAGCGTGCCGGTGACGAGGTTGTAGACGATGTGCAGCCCCAGCCCGCTGCCGCCGCTGCCCCGGCGGGTCGTGAAGAAGGGATCGAAGATCTTGGGCAGGATGTCGGACGGGATGCCCACGCCGTCGTCGGCGACCTCCAGCTCCACGATGTCCGGCGTCAGGGCGCGGGCGCTGATGGTGATGCGGCCCCGCCGGTCCGGCCGGAAGGCGTGGGTCAGCGCGTTGATCACTAGGTTGGTCAAGATCTGCGACAGGGCGCCCGGATAACCGTCCAGCTCCAGCCCGGCGGGGCCGTCCACGACGGTCTCCAGCCCTTTCAGGTCCTTGTAGGCCGGCCGCAGGCTGCGCAGCAGTTCCTCGATGTAGGATTTCAGGTCGAAACGGCGGCGTTCGTCGCTCGACTGGTCCACGGCGACCATCTTGAAGCTCTGCACCAGATTGGCCGCGCGGGTGCTGTTGGACAGGATCAGCTGCGCCATCTCCCGACCGTCGGTCAGGAAGCGCAGGAAGTCGGACCGCTTGATCGCCCCGGCCGCCTGCTGGCGGGCCAGATCGTCGATCAGGGTGACGAGCTGCGAGGCGCCGGTGATGGTGATGCCGATGGGGGTGTTCACCTCGTGCGCCACGCCCGCGACGAGCTGGCCGAGCGAGGCCATCTTTTCCGCCTGGATCAGGCTGGCCTGCGTTTCCTTCAGTTCGCGCAGGGCCTGCTCCGCGTCGTCGCGGGATCGGCGGAGCGCCGCTTCGGCCTCCACCTCGCGGGTCACGTCCACCACCACGGACTGAACGGCGGGTTCGCCCATCCAGTCGATGCGGCGGCTGGTCAGTTCGATCCACAGCTCCGACCCGTCGTAGCGGTAGGCG
>JAEZPL010000498.1 GCA_023413605.1 Pseudomonadota bacterium | reverse complement strand
ACATCACGGCGTGCGTGCAGCCCGCTTCCACCAGGGAGTCGATCAGGAAGGCCGACCAGGCGAAGTTCAGCTCCGCATCGCCGGACACGATCCCGCGGAAGGTTGTGTTGTCGGTTTCCGCAGTTGCCTTGGCTGCAACGGGCGTCGTGCCCGCAACCTTCTGCGCTGCCCGTGCCGCTCCGTCGCCGGTAACGCGCTCTGCCACATCAACTGAATTGCTCACCTTGGCCCCCTTTGGAACGCCATCATACGTCATACACCCCCGGGCCGCCGCATAATAGGATAGTCATGATGGAACACGCAACGTAAATGGGGATTTTATGATAGATAGACAATTTAAAATAAGTAGTTCTTAATATGAAAACGATTAAAGGTTCCTGGATTTCGTGGTTTGCACCCGCGGGTCGTTCTGGAAAGATGGGGCGAAAAGCACGCAAAGGTTGCTATTGCGCCCGTGCAGGCGCAACGTGGAGAGGTTGGTCGCGTTCTGATCCGAAGATGACGGCGCATACCGGAAGGGCGCTGGGCGCATTGCACGGCGTCCGCGCCAGGATGGGATCGGAAACACCAAAAACGGGCGTTCCAAAAAGCAATTATCGAAGGCGCGGCGTTTCGTCTGCTTGCCTGCCACTATCGTTAGGTTATGCTGACTGTCGTGTGACTTTTAATCGCTCCATCACAAGTTGGGCATCGATGCCGGATTGGGACCCTCAACCGCACGCCGACGCATCCGTCCTCGAAGGGCCGGATTGCCGCTGACCGTGCAGGATTGTCGCACCGATTGGGCACTGGCCCGGAGCATGCCGTAATGCCGAAACAGACGGTGACCAGCCATGCCAAGACAGAACGCAGACGTCGCCCCCTGCTGTATGCCGCGGTGGCGTTGGCGGTCCTGGCCGGCTTTTGCGCCGTCCTCGGCATCGAGCTGATCCGTTCGCACGCCAGCGAACAGGCCTACGCCCGGCGTCACGCGGAAAACCTCGTGCTTGCCCTGGAAGGGCATGTGCGCGCCACCGTCCGGCGCGTCGATCAGGTTCTGCTGGAGACCCAGCACCGGCTGCAGGAGCGCTTTCCCGACGGGCTGCCGCCCGGGACGGTCGCCACCGATCTTTTCGCCGGGGTCAACGCCGATCTGGCACGGATGCTGGCCTACATTCCAGAGTCGCAGAGCCTGCGCGTCGCGGATGCGAAGGGGATCTTCGTGTTCGACGCGAGCGGCGTCCCGCCGGTGGCCACCATTTCGGATCGCCGCTACTTCCTGGCGAACCAAGGCTATCCCGAAGCCGGTCTGGTGATCTCCGAGCCGATCTTCGCGCGCGCCACCAGCAACTGGGTGATCACGCTGAGCCGGCGCCTGGAGGACCGTGACGGCAATTTCGCCGGACTTGTCCAGGGGGCGGTGAACGCGCAGTTCTTCGAGGAATTCTTCAAGACGCTGAACATCGGCGAGCAGGGTTCGATCACCATCACCGACGCCGACCTGCGCCTGATTGCCCGCCATCCCGCCCTGGCCGACCGCTTCGGCGAACGGATCGACAACCAGACCCTCGCCAACGAATTGAGGGAGCACGAGTCCGGATCGGCGGTCGCGCGGTCGTTCCTGGACGGTAAGAAACGGATTTACGGCTACCAGCGGGTCAAGGATCTTCCCTTCGTGATCCTGGCCGGGCTCTCTTACGACGACGCGATGGCTGGCTGGTACCGCAAGGCCGCCTCCTACGGGCTGTTCGCGACGATGCTTGCGGCGGCGCTGCTGGCTCTGATCCTCATCTGGCAACGCAGCCACAGCCGCGCCATCGAAATCGCGCAGGACATGACGGTGGCCTATGCCGACACGGCGGCGCGCATGCGGGCGCTGCTGGACAGCATTCCCGACCTCGCCTGGATCCGGGGCACGGATCTCCGCTTCATTGCGGCCAACGAGGCCTACGCCAACCAGTTCGCCCTGGGCATGGGCGACATCATCGGAAAGCGCGTGCAGGATTCCTGGGCCAACGGCGAGGCGGCGATGTTCCACGCCGAGGACGCCGCCGTCCTGAACGGAGTCCCGGAAATCCGGTCCGAGGTCGAGACGCGCAATCCCCAAGGCAGGCGCCTTGTGCTGGAGGTCATCCGCGTCCCGGTCAGGGACGCGGACGGCGCGATCACCGGCATCGCCGGGGTGGCCCGCGACGTCACCAGCCGCACCGAAGCGGAGGAGCAGCGGTCGGAAAACCAGGCCATGTTCCAGGCGATGTTCGAGGCGGACAGCGCGATCAAGCTGATCCTCGATCCCGAGGGCGGCGGCCGGATCATCCACGCCAACCCCGCTGCGGTGATTTTCTACGGCTACGCTCCGTTCGACCTGCTTGGCAAGACGCTGGGGGACATCGAGGCGCGCGGCGATGCCCGCGAGGAGCTGCCCCCCGACAGCGCCCTCAAGGGCACGCGGATCGTGGCGCACCGGCTGGGTTCCGGGAAGGTTCGGCAACTTGAGGTGCATTACAGCCCTCTGCGGCTGTCGGGGCGGAATCTCGTCTACGCCATCCTCTACGACGTCACCGAACGCGAACGGGAAGCGGCGCGGCAACGCCTGGCGGCCAGCGTGTTCCAGAATGCCCAGGAGGGCATCATCATCTGCGACAGCCGCAGTCGCATCGTGGACGTCAACCGGGCCTTCACGCAAATCACCGGCTACACGCGCGAGGAGGCGATCGGACGCGATCCGTTCATGCTGCGCGCCGGACAGGACGCCGTCGATTCCTACCGCGATCTTTGGGCCACGGTGCGTCGGACCGGCCAATGGCGCGGGGAACTGGTCAACCGCCGCAAGGATGGCACGCTCTGCACGGAGTCGCTGAGCGTCACCGCCGTCTACGACGCCGAAGGCAACGTCGAGACCTACATCGGCATCTTCAGCGACATCACCACCCACAAGGAGACGCAGGCCCGGCTGGAGCGCATGGCCTATTTCGACACGCTCACCCAGCTGCCGAACCGTGTCCTGATCACCGACCGGCTGCGGCAGGCTATCCGCCAGTGCGATCGCGACGGTAAGATGCTCGCGGTCTGCTACCTCGACCTCGACGGATTCAAGGCGATCAACGAGGCGGACGGCGACAGCTGCGGCGACGCGCTTCTGATCTCCGTGGCCTCCCGGCTGGCCGGCAATGTGCGGCCCGGCGACAGCATCGGCCGGCTGGGCGGCGACGAATTCGCCGTGACCCTCGGCGACCTCGACGATCAGGTGCAGGGCGAAGCCGCCTTGCGCCGGGTGCTGGACGTCTTTGCCGAACCGTTCGACGCGCTGGGCCGCACCATCACCATCACGGCCAGCATCGGCGTCAGCTACTACCCGACCGACGGCGACGACCCGGACGTCCTGCTGCGGCAGGCCAATCAGGCCATGTTCAGCGCCAAACAGGCCGGGCGGAACCGTTACGCCGCCTTCGATCCCGAACGCGACCGGCAGGCCCGCACCCTGCATGAGACGCTGAGCCGAATCGAAGCCGCGCTCCGGGCAGGGGAGTTCCGGCTGCACTACCAGCCCAAGGTGGACATGCTCCGCGGGACGGTCGTGGGGGCTGAGGCGCTGATCCGCTGGCAGCACCCGGACCGCGGTTTGCTGGCCCCCGGAACCTTCCTGCCGATGGTCGAGGAGACTCCGCTCGCCATTTCCATCGGCGACTGGGTTCTGGAGGA
>JAEZPL010000459.1 GCA_023413605.1 Pseudomonadota bacterium | reverse complement strand
CGCGTGCTGGAATTCGGCGGCGACGCCGCGCGGGAGGACATGGCGGCCCGCATTCCGAAGTTCATGCGCATGGGCCTGGGCTTCTTCGGCCGCCCGTCGCTCGGCGAGGCTCGCTCCGCGAACTTCGAACTGTATTACGAGTATGGGCTGAAGGTGAAGAAGCCGGAGGAATTGCAGGCAGAGTACCTGCAACTGCTCGAAGACCGGCTTCGGGAAGTCGGGATTCCAATGCCCACCGGCGTAGATCCGGATTATGATATGCGCGTCAGTTACGAGGCCACCGACGTCCCGGCCCACGCCGTGGCCTGACGGTGCCCGCCCGGCGCGACGGAAAAATCCGCGCGCCGGCTTTTGCGCTCTGGATCCAGCTTTGGTCAGCATGGCTTTGGTCAGCATGGGGGAGGAAACCATGGCCCACACGCACGCGACGCCCGACCGCCTGCTGTCCGCCGGCCGGCGGGTGCTGGCCCGTTTCGGGTCCAGGACGCTCGATCACCTACCCACCGACGAGTTCATCAACTGGGTGGCTCTGTGGGACGAACTGCGCGGTGATTTCGCCACGCAGGCGCTGCCCCACGTGCCGGCCTTCGACGACCTGTCCCCGGCGGCGCGGGAAGCGGCGCGGGCCTATATCCGCCAGCGGCTGATCAGTGACGTGACGCTGGGCCGGTGCGAGGAACTGCACCGCGACCTCTTCGCGCGCGGCATCTGCACCAATGGGGTGGAAGCGTATGCCGTCGCACGCGACGCCTACGAGGACAGCGTGGAGGCCTTCGGCGCCGCGCGTTTGCGGCTGGCCGGACTTCTCATTCCGCACTGAGACGCACGGGTCGGGCCGCAGCCTGGTGCGGTCCGATGCCGCTTGCCTAAATTATTACTGGTGAAATAATTTCGTTTGAAACATTATGGTTGTCGAACCGCCGACTGAACAGGCGATCCAAATGGGAGAGAAACGTATGGGAAAGCGCTTGCTGCACAAGGCCGCCGCTGCGGCCGCGGTCCTCGGGACCGTTACCTTCGGCATGATGGCCGGTACGGCTGTCGCCGCCGAGCCGATCAAGGTTGGTTCCTTCCTTTCCGCGACCGGTCCGGCCTCCTTCCTGGGCGAGCCGGAAAAGCGCGTACTGGAGCTGTATGTTGACCGGATCAACAAGGCCGGCGGCGTCGATGGGCGCCCGATACAGCTGTTCCTCTACGACGACGGCGGTGCGGCGGACAAGGCGGCCTCCTTCACCAAGCGCCTGATCGAAAGCGACAAGGTGGACGTGATCGTCGGCGGCACCACCACCGCCGCCACCATGGCCGCCGCCCCGCTGGTGGAACGCGGCGAGGTGCCCTTCATCTCGCTGGCCGGCGCGGTGGTGATCGTGGAGCCGGTGAAGAAGTGGGTCTTCAAGACTCCGCACACCGACCGCATGGCCGCCGAAAAGGTGATGGAGGACATGAAGGCGCGCAACCTGACCCGGCTGGCGCTGCTGTCCGAGGATTCCGGCTTCGGCAAGTCCGGCCGCGAGGAGACGCTGAAGGTCGCCAAGGAACGCGGCATCGAGATCGTCGCCGACGAGACCTACGGCGCCAAGGACACCGACGTCACCGCCCAGCTGACCAAGATCCGCAACAGCGCCAACGCCCAGGCGGTGCTGGTGTTCGGCCTGGGCCAGGGGCCGGCCGTGGTGACGAAGAACTACCGCCAGCTCAACATCACGCTGCCGCTCTACCAGTCGCACGGCGTGGCGTCGAAGGAATACATCCGCCTCGCGGGCGGTGCCGCCGAGGGCGTGCGCCTGCCGGCCGCCGGCCTCGTCGTCGCCAACCAGCTGCCCGACAGCGACCCGCAGAAGAAGGTCGTGACCGAATTCACCAAGGTCTACGAGGACGCCTTCAAGTCCGAGGTCTCCACCTTCGCCGGCCATGCCTATGACGGGCTGATGATCGCGCTGGACGCCGTGAAGCGCGCCGGCGGCACCGACAAGGCCAAGCTGCGCGACGCCATCGAGCAGACCAAGAACTATGTCGGCACCGGCGGCGTCGTGACCATGACGCCCAAGGACCACATGGGCCTGGGCCTCGACGCCTTCCACATGGTGGAGGTGAAGCAGGGCGACTGGGCGCTGGTGAAGTAACGAAAAACCCCTCTCCCAGCCCCGCTGGGAGAGGGAGGGGCCCATGCGCAGCATGGGAGGGTGAGGGCAAGGTCATCCCGAGAAACCTTGCCCTCACCCTCCCGCTCTCGGCGGACCGAAGGTCCGCCTGCCGCGTCAGCGCAAGCTGCGCTTGCGCGAGAGCTTCGCGGGTCCCTCCCTCTCCCGCCGGAGGCGGGAGAGGGTTTTAAAATGGCGGAGACGAACGGACGATGTTCGCCGAATTCCTGCAATACCTGCTGTCGGGGCTGACGATCGGGGCGATTTACGCGCTGGCCGGGCTTGGCTTTTCGATCATCTACAACGCCAGCCACGTCATCAACTTCGCGCAGGGCGAGTTCATCATGATCGGCGGCATGTCCGCCGCGACGCTGACGGCGTCGGGGGTGCCGCTGCCGCTGGCGATCCTGATCGGCTGCGGCGGGGCGATGGTCGTCGGCGTGCTGGTCGCCAAGTTCACGGTGGAGCGGGCGCGCAACGCGACCGTGGTGACGCTGATCATCATCACCATCGGCGCCTCCATCTTCCTGCGCGGCATCGCGGAGCTGATCTGGGGCAAGGACTTCAAGCGGCTGGAGGCCTTTTCCGGCGAGACGCCGATCGACGTGCTGGGCGCGTCCATGCAGCCGCAGTCGCTGTGGGTCATCGGCTGCGCCGCCGTGCTGATCGTCGCCATCGGCACCTTCTTCAACAAGACGCTGACCGGCAAGGCGATGCTCGCCACCTCGCACAACCGGCTGGCCGCGCAGCTGGTCGGCATCAACGTGAAGCGGGTCGTGCTGGCCTCCTTCGCGCTGTCGGCGGCGCTGGGCGCGGTGGGCGGCGCGGTCGTGGCGCCCATCACCTTCTCCTACACGGAGATGGGCATCATGCTGGGGCTGAAGGGCTTCACGGCGGCGGTGCTGGGCGGCCTGGGCAACGGGCCGGGCGCGGTCGCGGGCGGGCTGATCGTCGGCGTCGCGGAAGCGCTGGGCGCCGGCTACATCTCCTCCGCCTACAAGGACGCGGTCGCCTTCGTCATCATCCTTCTGGTGCTGCTGTTCATGCCGAGCGGGCTGTTCGGCAAGCGCGGCACCGAGCGCGTGTGAGGCTTCATGGTTCAGATCACCGTACCGCGCACGGCAACGTCCTCCGCGCTCAACCCCCGTCTGGTCAGCCTTGCCGCGCTGGCCGCCGTCATCGCGGCGCTGCCGCTGGTGCTGACCAACAACTTCTACCTCGACATGGCGATCCTGGCCGGCTTCAACGCCATCGTCTGCGTCGGGCTGAACCTGCTGATCGGCTACGCCGGGCAGATCAGCCTGGGGCATGCCGGCTTCTTCGGGATCGGGGCCTACGCGTCCGGCATCCTGGTCACGACCTACGGCTGGCCGCCCATCGCGGCGCTGCTGGCCGGGGCGACGGCCGTCGGGCTGCTGGCCTTCCTGCTCGCCAAGCCGATCCTGCGGCTGAAGGGGCATTACCTGGCGATGGCCACGCTGGGCATCGGCATCATCGTGTCCATCGTGCTGCGCACGGAAACCAAGCTGACCGGCGGGCCGGACGGCATGATGGTGGACAGCTTCAAGCTGTTCGGCTGGGAGCTTTACGGTGAAAAGGCCTGGTACTGGGTCGTCGGTGCGCTGCTGCTCGTCGCCGTGTGGCTCAGCCTGAACCTGATCGACAGCCCGGTCGGCCGTGCGCTGCGCGCCGTCCACGGGTCGGAGGTCGCGGCCGAGGTCGTGGGCGTGGACACCACCCGCTACAAGGTCATGGTCTTCGTGGTCTCCGCCGTTTTCGCCAGCGTGGCGGGCAGCCTGTTCGCCCACTACACGGGGCTGATCACGCCGGCCAAGGCCGATTTCTTCAAGTCCATCGAACTGGTCACCATGGTGGTGTTCGGCGGCATGGCCTCCACCTTCGGGGCGGTGATCGGGGCGGTGGTGCTGACCGTGCTGCCGCAGGCGCTGGCCGTGTTCCAGGACTACTCGCAGATCGTGCTGGGAGCGATCCTGATGTTCACCATGGTCTTCATGCCCAAGGGGCTGCTGCCCACCCTGGAAGGATTGATCCTGCAGCGGAGGCGCGCATGACCATGCTCGCCAGCGCCGCCCTGCCGGGCGAGGAGGAGCCCGCGACCCCCGCCGCCGATCCGGCCAGCGCCCTGCTGCGGGTGGAGAATCTCAGCCGCGAATTCGGCGGCGTGCTCGCCATCGAAAACCTCAGCTTCACCGTCGCCCGCGGCGACATCCACTCCATCATCGGGCCGAACGGGGCGGGCAAGACCACGCTGTTCAACCTGATCACCGGTGTCTACAAGCCGTCCGGCGGGCGGGTGCTGTTCGACGGCGCCACCGTGTCCGGCCTGCCGCCCTACCGGCTGGCGGAGCGCGGCATGTCGCGCACGTTCCAGAATTTGCAGATCTTCTTCAACATGACGGCGCTGGAGAACGTCATGGTGGGGCGGCACCTGCACCTGAACGGGCGGCTGCTGCCCGCGCTGTTCCGCTTCCCCTCGCTGGTCCGCAAGGACCGGGAGGCGCGCGAGGCCGCGGCGGAGCTGATGGCCTCGGTGGGCTTGGCCAAGTATGTGGACGCCCACGCCTCCTCGATGCCGTACGGCGCCTTGAAGCGGCTGGAAATCGCCCGCGCCCTGGCGTCGGAGCCGAAGCTTCTGCTGCTGGACGAGCCCGCCGCCGGCCTGAACGCCACCGAAAGCCGCGAGATCGACGAGGTCATCAAGACGGTGGCCGCAAGCGGCGTCACCGTCATCCTGGTCGAGCACGACATGAAGATGGTCATGGGAATCTCGCACCGGATCACCGCGCTGAACTACGGCTGCAAGCTGGCCGAGGGCACGCCGGCCGAGGTCGCCGCGAACCCGGACGTGGTCGCCGCCTATCTCGGCACGATGGATTGAGGGGGCCGGATCGATGCTTCTGGAGATCGAGGGCCTCAACGCCCATTACGGGCGCATCCACGCGCTGAAATCCGCCAGCCTGACGGTGGGGGAGGGCGAACTGGTCGCGCTGGTCGGCGCCAACGGGGCCGGCAAGACGACCCTGCTGCGCACCCTGTCCGGCGTGCACCCGGCGACCACCGGGACCATCCGGTTCGAAGGCCGCGACATCACCCGCACCACCCCGCACAAGCGTGTGGCGGAGGGGCTGATCCAGGTGCCGGAAGGCCGCCAGCTGTTCGGCCCGCAGTCGGTGGAGGACAACCTGCGGCTCGGCGCCTACCGCCGCGGCGGGCAGCCGGAACGGGACCTGGAGGAACTCTACGAGCTGTTTCCCGTCCTGAAGGTGAAGCGCGACCAGCCCGCCGGCACCTTGTCCGGCGGCCAGCAGCAGATGGTCGCCATCGGCCGCGCCCTGATGGCGAAGCCGCGCGTCCTGCTGCTGGACGAACCCAGCATGGGCCTTGCCCCGCTGCTGGTCGGCGAGATCTTCAACGCGGTGCAGCGGCTGAAGCAGCAGGGCACCACCATCCTGCTGGTGGAGCAGAACGCCTACGCCGCGCTGGCCATCGCCGACCGGGGTTACGTCATCGAGACGGGCGAGATCACGCTGCACGACACCGGCGAAGCGCTGTTGTCCAACGAACGGGTCAAGCAGGCCTATCTGGGCCTTTAAGAATACCGAGGAGAGGAAACGACGATGTCCAAAGCCTTCGCGTCCACCGGCGATCTGGAGCAGAAGAAGGTCACCTTCGCCGAACTGGCGCCCGGCGCCTATGCCTACACGGCCGAGGGCGATCCCAACACCGGCGTGATCGTCGGCGACGACGGCGTGATGGTGATCGACGCCCAGGCCACGCCCCGCATGGCCGAGGACGTCATCGCCAAGATCCGCACCGTCACCGACAAGCCGATCAAGTATGTTCTGCTGACCCACTATCACGCCGTCCGCGTGCTGGGGGCCAGCGGCTACCACGCGCAGGAGATCATCGCAAGCCGCGACACCTACGACCTGATCGTCGAGCGCGGCCAGCAGGACTACGAGTCGGAACTTGGCCGCTTCCCGCGCCTGTTCCAGGGCGCCGACAGCATCCCCGGCCTGACCTGGCCGACCATCGTGTTCGACACCAAGATGACGCTGTTCATGGGCAAGAAGCGCGTGGAGATCATGCAGCTCGGCCGCGGCCACACCAAGGGCGACACGGTCGTCTGGCTGCCGGAGG
>JAEZPL010000368.1 GCA_023413605.1 Pseudomonadota bacterium | reverse complement strand
AAGCTGGCCTTCCAGGTTGGTGAAGCTCGCGCCCGCCGCCGAGGCC
Source organism: Pseudomonadota bacterium (assembly GCA_023413605.1). Classification (GTDB taxonomy): domain Bacteria; phylum Pseudomonadota; class Alphaproteobacteria; order Azospirillales; family Azospirillaceae; genus Azospirillum. The sequence continues at coordinate 3,556 of JAEZPL010000368.1, read as the reverse complement.
TCGACCGCCGTGCGGACGCTGAAGGCCTGGGCCAGCGCCGGGTTGCCGCCGGCCGCGCCGCGCAACGGCTCCAGCGCGCGGGCAAGGTCGGTGCCCTCGATGCGCAGGTCGCCCTGGGCGTGCGACGCGCCGGCCGGAGTGCTGGTGACGATGCCGGCGAAGCGCAGGGTGGCGTCGGTGTCCACCATCGACAGGGACGCGCGCACCTGCACGGCCGCACCCTCGACCAGACGGCTGACAAACATCTCGCCACGCAAGGGCACGCCGCGCAGACGGAAGCCGCCCTGCCCCTGGAACGGACCGGCGAAGCTGCCAGCGACGATCCGGGCGTCGAGCTGGTCCACCGTCTCCGACCGGCCGGTGCGGGCATCGCGGTACAGGATGGTGCCGTTCTGCACCGTCACCTGATCGAAGCTGACCGAGGAGGCGATCCCGTCGCCGGTGCCGCCTGCGGCGGCATCCGGCTGGCGGCCGGCGGCCGACAGGTCCCAGTTGAAGCGGCCGTCGGGCAGCACCTCGAACACGAAGGTCGGGTCGATCAGGCGGATGCTCTGCACCTGGATGCGACCGCTGAGCAGCGGCCCCAGGGCGACGCGGACGTCCAGCTCCTTCAGCCGGGCCATGTCCGGTTCCGACCCGCCGGGCGCGTTGGCGAGCCGCGCGTCGCGCACGGTCAACGCCGGGGATGGCAGCAGCGACAGGCCGATGTCCCCCTTCAGCTCCACCGCGCGGCCGGTGGCGGCGGACACGCGTTCGGCGATCTGGGCCTTGTAGCTGTTCCAGTCGATGAAGCTCGGCACGATCAGGACCGCCCCGACCACGACGGCAAGCACGACCAGAACAGCGATCAGGATTCTCTTCACCGGACGCCCCGCCTTCACCACTGTTCGACCATATTTTCCGACGGCCCGTCGCCACGGGCCATTCACCGCCGCGAGTCGTCGCCCCGGTCCGCGCAGGCCCGGCCCTTCCGGCCCGCGCGGCGATTCGCTAAGCTAAACACCAGACAAGAAACAAGCAATTTGGGCAAATCCACGACCAAGTTGCTGCCCGCCCCACTCCTAACCTTCGACCCCGCCTCTGGGAACGCCCTCAGGCCGCGGGCCGCGAAGACCGAGACGCTGAAGACCGAGACGCTGAAGACCGAGACGCTGGAGACACGCGCATGGCAGATGTCGTCAACCTGAACCGATTCCGAAAGATGCGCGAGCGCGAAGACCGTGAGAAAGTCGCAGAGGCGAACCGCGTGCGCTTCGGCCGCACCAAGGCGGAGAAGCTGCGCGACCGGCAGGAGCGCGAACGCCAAGCGGGCGAACTGGACGGCAAGAAGGTCGATGAGTGAAGGCGTTCCAGCCTATGCCCTTCGCCGAATTCCATATCCTTCTGTGACAATCGGCGCCTTCAACAGTTCGCCATTCTGACAATCTGGTCTGCGGTGCGTCGCTTTGCTACATTGCTTCTCACGAGAGGCGTCAAAGGGCAAAGGGAGGACCGTCAGCATGGTCGACATCTCGCATCATCGGGGCGTATCCCAGTTCCACCAGCCATCCCGCTTTCTTCCGCGCATCCGCGTCGTCGACACCAACCGCCCCTGGATGTGGCTGTCGGCCGGTTGGCGCGACATGTGCGCCAGCCCCATGATCAGCCTGGCCTACGGCGTGCTCGCCGTGGTTTCCAGCTTCCTGCTGGTCGCCGGGCTGGCCATGACCGACCTGGGCTACCTGATCCTGCCGATGGGCGCCGGCTTCATGCTGCTGGGGCCGGTCCTCGCGGTCGGCCTGTATGAGGCCAGCCGCCTGCTGGAACGCGGGGAACACCCCACCCTGTTCAAGGTCATCGGCGCCTACCACCGCAACGGCGTGCAGATCGCCGGAATCGGGCTGGCGCTGATGCTGGCGCTGCTGGCCTGGATCCGCGTGGCCATGCTGATCTTCGCGCTGTTCTTCTCGATGGAACCGCCGGCCTTCGACCAGTTGGTCGACCGCGTCTTCTTCTCGGCCGAAACCATTCCGTTCCTGCTGACCGGCACGATCGTCGGCGGCGTGATCGCGACGGCGGTCTTCGGCATCAGCGTGGTGTCGATCCCCATGCTGCTGGACCGCGAGACCGACACCGTCACCGCCATGGCGACCAGCGTCGCCGTGGTGCGCGAGAACTGGAAGGCGATGGCGGTCTGGGGCTTCCTGATCGCGCTGTTCATGGCGGCCGGCATGGTCACCGGTTTCCTCGGCATGGCGCTGGCGTTCCCGCTGATCGGCCACGCCTCCTGGCATTGCTACCGCGACCTGGTGGGCGCGAACTGACCGTTCCGCCAACCTGGCCTGCGCGCAAGCCCTCCTTCCAAGCCCTTCTCCCCCGGGCCGGCCCCCGGGAGAGATGGACTTGGAGGAGGGCTTCGTGTTTCAGGACGGTCGCTTGAAGAAGGCCTCCGCGGCGTTCTTCTGCGCCTCCTTGGCGGCGATGGCGGCGCGGGCGCGGTCGATCTCCGCCTCCAGGCCGGCGATGTACGCCTTCAACTCCGCCACCCCGAGGCTGGTGAGGTCCTTCGGCGCCGGCTTGGCCTTGCGCGGCTCCAGATCGTCGATATCCATGGGCGCTTCCTCCGTCCGTCATTGTTCGCTGGGAACGACGGTATCCTTGTCAGTTCCGCCGCGGAATTCTACCTTCGAGGCCCAGGTATACAAAACACCTGACGGCAACGATCAATCGAGGATGGGGGAGACACCATGGGCATCGCCCTGCCGGACAGCATGACCTGCATCGAAATTTCCCAACCCGGCGGACCGGAGGTGCTGCGCGCCGTCCAGCGCCCCGCCCCGGTTCCCGGCCCCGGCGAGGTGCTGGTGGCGGTGGAGGCGGCGGGCGTGAACCGCCCCGACGTGCTCCAGCGGCAGGGCCGCTACGACCCGCCGCCGGGGGCGTCCGACCTGCCGGGCCTGGAGATCGCCGGCCGCGTTGTCGCCATCGGCGAAGGCGTCACGGAGTGGGCCGCCGACGACGCGGTCTGCGCGCTGATCGCGGGCGGCGGCTATGCCCAGTACTGCGTGGTGCCGGCACAGCAGCTTTTGCCCATTCCCAAGGGCTTCAGCATGGTCGAGGCCGCCGCCGTACCGGAGACCTTCTTCACCGTCTGGACCAACGTGTTCGAGCGCGGCGCCCTGCAACCCGGCGAGACGCTGCTGGTGCACGGCGGCTCCAGCGGCATCGGCACGACGGCCATCCAGCTGGCCAAGGCCTTCGGGGCGAAGGTCTTCACCACTGCCGGCAACGCGGACAAGTGCCGCGCCTGCGAGGATCTCGGCGCCGACCGGGCCATCGACTACAAGACCGAGGACTTCGTCGCCGTCATCAAGCAGGAGACCGGCGACCGCGGCGTGGACGTGGTGCTGGACATGGTCGGCGGCGACTACATCGCCCGCGACATCGGGATCATGGCCCCGGACGGGCGCCACGTCTCCATCGCCTTCCTCCAGGGGCCGAAGGTTTCCATCAACATGTTCCCGGTGATGACCAAGCGCCTGACCCTCACCGGCTCCACCCTGCGCGCCCGCTCGGT
>JAEZPL010000364.1 GCA_023413605.1 Pseudomonadota bacterium | reverse complement strand
GTGCTGGCGGCGGTGGACATGCCCTTCGCCAACGCGGCGGTGGACGTGGACCGGCCCGACGACCTCACCCTGGCCGAGGCGATCCTGTCCCGGCGCAGCGGCATGGCCACGCTTCGTCCGCAGAGTCAGGCCGCCGCGTCATGACGCCCGCAGATCACCGCATAGCGCGCTTCGGTGCGGAAGCCACCGGCGGCGTAGCCGCGCACCAGGGTGGACAGGCGCCACGCGCCATCGTCACGCCGCTCGACCGTGAACTGGTTCCATCGGGCCGGCTGCGCCCGTCCGACCGGAGCGGCCGAGGCCGAGGCCACGCCGATCACCGGGATCGCGGTGCCACGCACCGCCAGGGACCCGATCTGATCGCAGTGGTGATGCCCGTGCAGCACCAGCTCGGCGCCGGCCCGCGCCAACACATCCTGCACGCGGCGGCGGTCGGTCAGCGCCTTGCGTTCCGACCGGCCGACCAGGATGGGCGCGTGGTGCATCAGCACGACGCGGAACAGCCCCCGCCGGCCGAGGTCCGCGAGCGCCGTTTCCAGCCGCGTGGCCTGCGCCGCGCCCACCATGCCGGTGGCGAGCAGCGGCAGGGTCGGCACGGCGGTGGACACGCCCACGAAGGCGACCGGCCCGCGCACGCGGACGAAGGGAAAGCCTTCGACCAAATCGTCGCCCGTCATCCAGGGTTGCCAGCGGCCCAGGCCGGCGTCCCAGGGCACCCGGACCGTGGTGTCGTGGTTGCCCGGCACGACCGACACCCGGTCCGGCGGTCCCACCCGTTCCAGCCATTCCCGCGCCCGCTCGAACTCGTCCGGCAGGGCGATGTTCGTCAGGTCGCCCGTGATCGCGACATGGTCCGGGGCGTGCGCGGCCACGTCGGCCAACAGCGCCGACAGAACCTCCGGCCGATGGATCGCGTGCCGTTTGCGCCGCCAGGACAACAAACCCAGCACCCGCTTCCCCGCAAGCACCCGCAGCCCGCCCAACTGGCCGGGTGGCAGGGGAAGGTGCGGGTCGGAGAGATGAGCGAAGCGAAAGCCAGCCTGCATGATGAGGAAGATACCCGGTGAGCGACGTCGTTGACCATGCATGGACCGATCGGGGCCGCGTTGTCGAGTCCGCAGGCCCGCCGCTTGCGCTGATCCTAGGCGATTGCCCGGTGATGCTGTGGGGCATGACCTCCGCGGAACGGCTGCGGCGGTCGTTGCGCCGCGCCGGGGTGACGGACGTGCAGCCCTGGGCCGGCACCGTCGCCCCTGACCGCCCGCACATCCTGGTGCGCGACGATTACGTCTTCGACGCGGTGCTGATCGCCGACCTCGCCCGCGCGCGCAACACGGTTCTGACGACGGAGGACGGACGCCCCGTTGCCGCCGCCGTGGACGCGGACAAGGCCGCGATCATGGCAAGGCTGCTGACGGAGGGGGGCGCCGTTCCCGGCACTATTCCCCAGGGGCTGCGCACCGTCACGCCGGGCACGCTCAGCTCCGCCTACAACAACGCCCTGCGCAAGCGGGAGGCTCCCTATCTGCTGCCGCTGACCGCCGGAACTCTGCCGGCGGTGGAACGGCGCATGTTCGCCGGCTCCTACAAGGGAGTCACCGACGCCATCACCAAATATGTCTGGCCGGCGCCGGCGCTGCGCGTCACCCGCTGGTGCGCGCAGCGGGGCATCACGCCGAACGCGGTGACGTGGCTCAGCCTCATCCTCGTGCTGCTCGCCATGGCGGCCTTCTGGCACGGCTGGTTCCTGGCCGGCCTCGCGATGGCCTGGGGAATGACCTTCCTGGACACGGTGGACGGAAAGCTCGCCCGCGTCACGCTGACCTCGACCAAGCTCGGCAACGTGTTCGATCACGGCATCGACCTCGTCCACCCGCCCTTCTGGTACTGGGCCTGGATCGTCGGGCTGGCCGCCGTGGGACTTCCCCTGGCCGACGCGTGGCTGGTGCTGTCCGTCGTGGTCGGCGGCTATGTCCTGCAACGCGTGCAGGAGGGGCTGTTCATCGCCCTGTTCAAGCTGGAAATCCACATCTGGCGCCCGTTCGACAGCTGGTTCCGCCTGATCACCGCGCGCCGCAACCCGAACCTGTTCCTTCTGACCCTCGGCGCGCTGGCCGGCCGGCCGGATCTGGGCATGCTGGCGGTGGCGTGGTGGACCGCGGCCTCGTTCCTCGTGCACTCGGTGCAGATCGTCCAGGCGCTGGCCGCCCGTCGGAAGGGGCCGCTGCGGTCCTGGCTGGCGCAATGACGCGCGTCGGCCTGATCACCAACCCGCGCAGCCGGCACAACCGCACCGGCGACTTCATCCGGCGGGTGGCGGAGTTCGACGACCTGCCGCGGGCGGAGCCGCACTCCACCGCGGAGCTGCTGGAGGCGCTGGCGGACTTCCGCCGGCGCGGGGTCCGTGTGGTCGCCGTCAGCGGCGGCGACGGCACGCTGCGGGAGGTGCTGACCGCCCTGCCCGCCGCCTACGGCGGGGAGACGCCGGACATCGCCCTGCTGCCCGCGGGCAAGACGAACCTTGCCGCCCGCGTCGTCAGCCAGGCCGGCGAGGGCGTGGCCGGGCTGCGCCGCCTGCTGGACGCCGCCCGCGGCGGCGCGCTGACGCGGGTGGAATGGCCGGTGCTGGACATCGTGTGGCGCGATGCGCCTGAACGCGCGGAGCGCGATGCGCCGGAACGCCGGGTGCGCGGCTTCCTGTTCGGCGCGGCCGGATTCGCGGCGGGCACGCAGATCGCCAACAGCCACATCCACCGGGCGGGCTTCCACAACGCCACCGCCGTTGCCCTGTCCATCGCCGCCACCGCCGCCTCCACCCTGTTCGGCCACCGGCGCCGCGCCCTGCTGGAGGGGGAGGACATGACCGTCGGGGTGGACGGCGCCTCCGAACGCGGCGGGCGTCATTTCCTGACCATGGCAACCACGCTGAACCGCCTGATCCTCGACCTGAACCCCTTCTGGGGCGAAGGCGGGAAGCCGATCCGCTGGCTGGACATTCCGGCCATGCCGCCCCGGCTGCTGGCGGCGCTGCTGCCGACGCTGCGCGGCAGGCCGCGCCCCTGGATGATCGACGCCGGCTATGCCAGCGGCCGGGCCGACGAACTGGTCGTGGAGATGACGCGCCCCTTCGTGGTCGATGGCGAGCTGTTCGATCCGGGACCGCGGGGCGTCCTGCTGTCCGCCGGCCAGCGCGTCGGATTCGTCGCGCCATGACGTCGCCTCTCACCACCCTGATCGCCGAGGAACTGAACCGCCCCGTCATGGCCGAGGCGCGCGCCGTCGCCGACGCGATCCTGGCCCGCCACGGGGCGAGCGTCGCGGCCGTGCTGTTCTACGGCTCCTGCCTGCGCACCGGCGACGCCGGCGGGATCCTCGACGTCTATGTGCTGACCGACGACCTGCGTGCCTACCACGGGCGGTTCTGGCCGGCGCTGCTGAACGCCGCGGTCCCGCCCACCGTGTCCTACCTGGAAACGCCGGGCCCAAAGGGGCTGGTGCGGGCCAAGGTGGCGGTGATGGGAACCGCGGATTTCGCCCGCGCCGTGCGTGGCGAGGGCATCGACACGACCATTTGGGCGCGCTTCTGCCAGCCGGCGGCGTTGCTTTACGCACGCGATGCGGCCTGCCGGGACGCGGCCGTGGACGCGGTCGCGCAGGCGGTGGCCACCGCCGCCCGCTGGGCGGTCCGGCTGGGGCCGGAGAGCGGGGGGCCGGCAGACTATTGGACCGCCCTGTTCCGCCTCACCTACGGGGCCGAGTTGCGCGCCGAGCGTGGCGACCGCCCCGCGCTGATCCACGACTGGGCGGCAGAGCGCTACGCCCGGCTGCTGCCGCTGGCGCTTGCCCATGCCGGGATCATCGCGGAGGTCGAGGCGGTGACGGAAGCCGACGGGCGGCTGCGCCCGCAGGTTGCGGACCGCATCGCGGCGCAGCGGGCCTGGGCGCGGCGGCGGCGGCTGGGCAAGCTGCTGAACATCCTGCGGCTGGCGAAGGCCGCCTTCACCTTCGAGAACGGCATCGACTACATCCTCTGGAAGCTGGAGCGGCACGCCGGCCGGCCGGTGCGGATCACGCCCTGGCAGCGCCGCCACCCGATCCTCGCCTCCCCCATGCTGCTTTTCCGGTTTTACCGGGAGGGCATCATCCGCTGAACACCCGAGCGTCCCGACTGAATCGCGCGGGCGGTGATCAGCCGCCGGCCGCGCCGCTTTCATCCAAGAAGGGCTTCAATGTCTTTCACTGCGCCCGTCATAAAATATCCAGAACTTTGTAAAGTAAATACTCACGAGGAATTTTTACCCTGCCGACCGTCCGAACAGCGCAAAAGTACTAAAATCAACAAATATTACAAAACGTTCATCAAACTCACATCACCCACCGTTGACACGACGACCGGCAACAACTAGTAACGATCTGTACGTTTCGGCCATCCGCCAAAGCTCCGCTTTGGTTGGCTTAGCCCGCGAAAGCATCGGGCTTTAACCTGTTTTTGAGAAACTGTTCTCGACCAGAGGCATCCAGACATGGCGACGATGACCCAGCGACGCTGCAGGCCGCGCGGCGAGACCAGACGCTCGGAGATCCTGGATGCCGCGCTCCATGTGTTCTTGGAAAGCGGCTACAGCGGCGCGACCATCGACCTCGTGGTCGCTCGCGCGAACGCGTCGAAGGCGACGATCTACAGCTACTTCGGCGGCAAGGAAGGCCTGTTCATCGCCATCGTGGAGGAGCGGACGGAGCAGGTCATTTCCTGCCTGTTCGCTCAGGATCTCAGCGACGCCGACATACCGTGCGCCCTGGCGCAAATCGCCCGGCGGCTGCTGATGGCGTCGATGACGCCGGAAGCCATCGGCATCTACCGCCTGATCCTGGCCGAAGGCTTTCGCTTCCCCGATGTCGCCCGGACCTTCTACCGGCTGGGCCCGGACCGGGTGACCGGGCACCTCGCCCGCATCCTCGCGGACTGGCGCGACCGCGGCCTGATCGTGATCGAGGATCCGCAACTCGCCGCGACCCAGTTTCTCACCGTGGCGCTTGGCGAGTTGCACCTGCGGGCCGTCGCCGGACTGCCCCCGGCCCCGGACAATCTGGAGGCCGCCATCGAGCGCAACGTCCGCAACGCCGTCGAGCCGTTCTGGAAGCATGTCCGTCCGGGCGGGCTGCGCGCCTGAACAGGCGAGTCCAGTTATGACACCCCCCGCCTGAACCCACAGCGCCCTTTGGACGTTACATGGGTTCGGCACGCCGAGCGTGTGGTTGAGGGGGTGTGGTGATCATGCAGCAGCGCTGGCCGCAGAGGCTTTGGGTCGTTCGTCACGGGGAAAGCGCCGGAAACGTGGCGCGCGACGCCGCGCACGCGGCGGGGCTTGGCCGCATCGACATCGCGCAGCGGGACGTGGACGTGCCCCTGAGCCGGCGCGGCGAGGAGCAGTCGGACGCGCTCGCCCGCTGGTTCGCGGCCTTGCCGGAGGGGGAGCGGCCGGACGTCGTCCTCACCTCCCCCTACCGCCGCGCCCGGCACACGGCGGAAATCATCCACGCGGGCGGCGGCCTGCCGGTCGCCCCCACCGACTTCGTGATCGACGAGCGGCTGCGCGAGAAGGAGTTCGGCATCCTCGACCGGCTCACCACGCTCGGCATCCAGCAGCACCACCCGGATCAGGCGGAGTTCCGCCGCATCCTCGGCAAGTTCTACTTCCGCCCCCCGGCGGGGGAGAGCTGGTGCGACGTGATCCTGCGCCTGCGCAGCGCCCTGGACACCATCAGCCTGCACCACGGCGGCCAGCGCGTGCTGATCGTCAGCCATCAGGTCGTCGTGCTGTGCCTGCGTTACCTGCTGGAAGGCCTGACGGAGGAGCAGATCCTGGCCATCGACCGGGAGGGCGACGTGGCGAACTGCGCCGTGACCGAATACGGCTTCGACCCCGGCCAGGGCGACAGCGGGCGGATGAGCCTGCGCCGCTACAACTTCGTGGCCCCGCTGACGCAGGCCGGCGCCCCGGTGACCTCCGACCCCGACGCGAATGTGGCCGCCCGATGACCCCTCAGGACACCGACCCGATCCGCATCACCGCCGACCGGCTGCGCACGATGCCCCTGCCCCATCCGGGCGAGAATGCCGACAAGGACGGCCGTGGCCGCGTGCTGGCCGTCGGCGGCAGCCTGGAGATACCTGGCGCCCTGCTGCTGGCCGGAACGGCGGCGCTGCGGGCCGGCGCCGGGAAGCTCCAGATGGCGACCTGCCGCAGCGTCGCGCCGCATCTCGGGCTGGCTGTGCCGGAGGCGCTGGTCGCCGGCCTGCCCGAAACGCCGGGTGGCGGCATTGCGGTGGAGGCGGCGGACGAGATCTGCCGGCGTGCCGGACGCTGCAACACGGTGCTGATCGGCCCCGGCATGATGGACAAGGACGCCGTCGCCGCCCTGACCGCCAAGGTCGTCGCCGGGCTGGAGGGCAGCGATCCCGGCAGGGATCCAGGAGGTGATCCCGGCAGGGATCCAAGTGGCGATCCCGGCCCCACGCTGGTCATCGACGCCGAGGCGCTGATCGGCCTGGACAGCCTGCGCGCGGCGCTGTGCCGCCGCAAGGGCCGCACCATCATCACCCCGCACGCCGGGGAGATGGCCGGCCTGCTCGACGTCAGCCGGGAGTCGATCGAGAAGGACCCGGCGGCCGCCGCGCGCCGCGTCGCCGACGAATTCCAGATCGTCGTCGCCCTGAAGGGAGCCTGCACCTGCATCGTGGAACCCGGCGGCCGGCTCTGGACCTACGACGACGGCAACGTCGGCCTTGCCACCTCCGGTTCCGGCGACACGCTGGCCGGGGTGATCGCCGGCCTCTCGGCGCGCGGCGCGGAACCGGCGCAGGCCGCGGCCTGGGGCGTCTTCCTGCATGGGGAGGCCGGGAACCGGCTGGCCGCCCGGCGCGGCATGCTGGGCTTCCTGGCCCGCGAACTGCTGGCGGAAATCCCCCCGATCCTGGCGGAGATGGCCCGCTGAGGGGCGGACCGTTTGGAAACGCCCATTTCCGGCCCTCTTCAGGTTCGTCATTCCAGCGAAGGCGGGAATCCAGGCCGAGCAAGCACTTAGGTGGGGAACTTCTGGATCCCCGCCTTCGCGGGGATGACGGATTGGGAAAGAACCGACGACCGGCCGACGCTTTCAAACGGTTTCCCACCCGTTCCTGAATCGCGGCGGAGCCACGGCCTGCGCCGGCGGGCCGATCCCCGCGACCGCCCGTCACAGCGGCTCGTCACAGCGGCTTGTCTTTGCCCTTCCGGCGCTCTTTCTCCAAGGGCAGCGGCTTTCCGGAAGCCCGAATGCGCCGCGACTCTTCGACGACGGCGTGCGCGTGCGCCATGACCTCTTTGTGGCGACGCAACAGGTCTTCGTTTTCCTTCTGCGACATGCCTGCTGCCCTTGCGCTCTTGCGGACGGTGAACGGGACCAGCTTTGGACGATGGCGGCGTTCCTGTCTGTCCGCTTCCGTACCAAAAAAGCAATCGGCCCCGCATCCCAGGCGGCTATTCCAGGCGCTTATGGCCCTCGATGCAGGGGATGACGTCTTCGGGATCGTAGGGCTTGGAGAGGAGGCGCCATCCACGCGCCTCGACCTGCGCCCTGATCTCCGGCCGGACGTCGCCCGTCGTGACGACCACCCTGGCCCCGGACTCCGCAACCACGTTCGGCATCACGTCGAACACGGTTTTCGAGCCCAACCGGTAATCGGCAATGATCAGGGCCGGGCGCAGTCCGCGTGTCGCGATCAGATGCGCAAGGTCCAGGTCGGTGGGCGCGGTGACGACGTGAAGACCGCGGAATTCCAGGCACAGCGCGATGGCGCTGCGGACCGCCGCGTCATCCTCCAGGAGGATAGCCGTGGGTTCGGTGTTCGGCAGGTCCATCGGGTATCGCGCTCCGGCACTGTCGGCCCAGCCATCGCCCGAAAGCCCATCCCGTGTCTGTCCGATAGCGTACAGTCCGATACCGTGCGGCATGGCGGTGCCCCACGCGCGTTTCCCCTGTTGAACGAAAGCGCAACCCCGCACCGCGAAGCCGGAAAGCATCGTCATGCAGAGCCGCAATTTCATCCTGGAGAGCCTGTCCCCGGCGGAGGAGGCATTGCTCGGCCCCCACCTGACGCAGGTTCCCCTGCCGCAAAAGATGACCTTCTTCCGGGCGCATGAACCCATCACGCAGGTGTGGTTCATCGAGCAGGGCTGCGCCTCCCTGATC
>JAEZPL010000308.1 GCA_023413605.1 Pseudomonadota bacterium | reverse complement strand
GATCAGGGCAGGACGACCATCGCCTCGGCGTACAGGCCCGGCTGATACCACGAGCCTGCGCCGCCGTCCGGAGCAGGCGGATTTTCAGTGATGGTGAGGGTGCGGAGGTTGTCAGGCCGGGCGGAATTGCGCAACTATCGTTCGGACCCGTCATGCAGATCGGAGACACCGCGCAATGCTGGGGATCATGCAGGCCGGAACCCGCCCCGTCCGCCCGCCGTCGAACCCCATCGCCGGGCGGTGCGACGAGTTGGCCCGCGCGGTGGTCGACATTCAGTTCGAGCGGTGGCCGGCGCTCTACGCACGCTATGGCGAGGCGGGCCGGGACAAATGCGCCCAGGACCTGCGCTATCATGTGCTGTACCTGGCGGAAGCCGTGGCGGCGAATAGCCCACCCCTGTTCCGGGAATATGCCGCGTGGGTCAAGGTGCTGTTCGCAAACATCGGGATCCCGGCGGAGGAGTTGGGAGAGAGTCTGGAGATCCTGCGCGACGTGGTCGCCGCCCGCGTGGACGACGCGACGGCGGAACGGGTCCGGGCCTGCGTGGCGGCGGCGCTGGACGGGCTGCCGGGCATGGCGGTGGACGTTCCATGCTTCATCAGGGAGGGCGCTCCGCACGGCGCCGTGGCAAAGACCTACCTCAGCCTCCTGCTGGCGGGCGACCGACACGCTGCGACCGCGCTGGTGCTCGACCGCATTGAGGGAGGAATGGCCGTTGGGGACGTTTATCTGCACGTCTTCCAACCGGTCCTGCGCGAGGTCGGGCGGCTCTGGCAGACCGGCGCGATCAGCGTCGCGCACGAGCATTTCGCCACCGCCGCGACCCAGGCGGTGATGGCGCAGCTCTACCCCCGCATCTTCACCACGGAACGGCGCGGGCGGTCGATGGTTGCCACCTGCGTCAGCGGTGAACTGCACGAGATCGGCATCCGCATGGTCGCCGACTTCTTCGAGATGTCCGGCTGGGACACCTATTACCTGGGCGCCAACACGCCGGCGCGCAGCATCGTGCGCGCGATCGTGGAGCGCGACGCGCAGGTGCTGGCGGTGTCTGCGACCATCACCGCCCATGTCGGGACAGTGACCGATCTGATCGCCGACGTGCGGGCCGAACTGGGCGAGCGGCCCGTGCGCGTCCTGGTCGGCGGCTATCCCTTCAACCTCGTGCCGGATCTCTGGAAGACGGTCGGTGCCGATGCCTCCGCGGCGAGCGCCGCGGACGCGGTGGCCCTGGCCGGGCGCCTTGCCGACACAATCCCTATGCCGGGCTGAGGGAGGCGGCGGGATGAACGGGCTGGTCCTGACCTGCGATCACGACGGCCGCCTGCGGGCGATGCACACGGTCGGGGCCGGCCTGCCGGATCTGCGGATCAAGGAAGGCAGTCCGTTTCCGATGCTGTTCGGGCTGGACGCGGTGGGGCGGGCGCTCGACCTGTTCACGGACCTGCGCCGCACCGGCCTCGTGCTCGACCGGCCGTTGGAGTCGGTGTTCGAGCACAGCGGGACGCTCTACGTGTCCGGCCGGCACGACGAGGGCGGGCTGGTGTTGGCCGTGGCGCGGGTTCCCCACGCGGCCGGACCGATGGCGCTGGCGCTGGCGGCCAGCAATCCCGCTCTGGCCGCCCGGATGGAGGCGCTGGGAACGGCGCGGCCCGTGACCAGCGGGGTGTTCGCCGATCGCACGTCCATCGACGCGCTGTTCGACGAGATGACGCGGCTCAACAGCGACCTGTCCACCGCCCAGCGCGCGCTCGCCAAGGCCAACGCGGAACTGGCGGCCAGCAACGAGCAGAAGAACCGGCTGATGGGCATGCTGGCGCATGATTTGCGCTCGCCGCTCCAGGTGGTCGCCGGCTTCGCCCGGATCCTGGAGGAGCGGCTGGGCAGCCGGCTGGAGGGGGGCGAGCGGGAGTGCCTGGAACGCATACGCGAATCCAGTCTGTTCATGCGCCATCTGGTGGAGGACGCGCTGTCGCTGGCCGCTGTGCAGGCCGGGCGCCTGCGGCTGGTTCGGCGGCCGACGGACCTCGGCCGGCTGGTGCGGCGGAACGTCTCGATGAACCGGGTGTTGGCCGATGGCAAAGCCATGACGATCGAGCTGTCCGTGGCCGACGACTCCCTGCCGCAGGTCGATGTCGACCCGGCGAAGGTGGAGCAGGTGCTGAACAATCTGTTGTCGAACGCCATCAAATATTCCGACCGGGGATGCCTCATCCGGGTCGCGGTGGAGCCCGTGGACAACCATGTCCGCATCACGGTCGCGGACAACGGCCGTGGCATGTCGGACGAGGAACTGGAGCATCTGTTCCAGCCCTTTGCCCACTCCGGCGCGCTGGGCACGGCGGGGGAGACGACCGTCGGACTGGGGCTGTACATCTGCCGCACCATCGTGGAGGGGCATGGCGGGCGCATTTCGGTCGATTCGGCGCCCGGACGGGGTTCAACCTTTGCGATCGATCTACCGGTCGGAACCTAACTCCTTGATCTACGGGACTTCCCAAGAGCGCACTGGCCAGTCCTCCGCCAATCCTGTAGAAGAGATTCAACTGATGATGCGCTGCGAAAGGTCCATGGGCTTACCCTTCCGCTGCCCCGGGCGGCCTCCGTGGGGAGCGCCGTGAGCGACGGCCGACCTCCCGACACGTCCACGGGTTCCGAGGCGTTGGCGGATGCGTGCCGCAATCCCGCCTCGGCCCTGCTGGACGATTTTCTGTCGCACGACCACAGCGAGCGCATCGCGCTCGGCGACCTGATGGGCATCCTGGGCGACCGGGCCTTCGGGGCGTTTCTTCTGCTCCTTTCCATACCAAACGTGCTGCCGGTGCCGGGCCTGTCCACGGTGACCGGCCTGCCGATGATCCTGATCGGCGCGCAGATGGCCGCCGGGCGCGACCGCCCCTGGCTGCCCCGCAAGGTCGCCGCCGCGACCGTGGACCGCGACGCCTTTCTGCGCGTGGTCGCGCGTGCCCACCCCTATGTGGACCGCCTGGAACGCCATCTGCGCCCGCGCCTGCCCGGATTGACCCGGCCGCCGGCCGAGCGGCTGCTCGGCCTTGCCGTGATGGTTCTGGCCGCCGTCCTGGCGTTGCCCATCGTGTTCGGCAACCAGCCTCCGGCCTTCGCCATCGCGCTGATCGCGTTGGGTCTGATCGAGAAGGATGGCGCCTTCGTCGCCGCCGGCCTTGCCGCCGGCGTGCTTGCCATCGCCATCGTCGCCGCGGTCGTGCTCGGGCTCGGGCAGGCCGCCATTCTTCTGTTTCACAAAATTTTCGGTTGAGGGAGCGCCCCCGGGCTAGATGCCATGATTTGGGAAGTTCTGGTCATCATTCTGCTGATCCTGCTGAACGCCTTTTTCGCGATGTCGGAAATGGCGCTGGTGTCGTCGCGCCGGGTGCGGCTTCAGCAGATGGCCGAGGAAAAGCGCAGCAAGGGCGCACGCGCCGCGCTGGAATTGTCGGAAAATCCCGGCAATTTCCTGTCCACGGTGCAGGTCGGAATCACGCTGATCGGCATCATCGCCGGCGCCTACGGCGGCGCCACGCTGGCCGAACGGCTGGGCGTGATCCTCGACGCGCAGGTGTCCTGGATCGCCCCTTACGGGCAGCAGGTGGCCTTTGCCGTCGTGGTGGCTCTGATCACCTATTTCTCGCTGATCGTCGGCGAACTGGTGCCCAAGCGCATGGCCCTGGTGAACGCGGAGCGCATCGCCGCGACGGTCGCCGGTCCGATGGGCGTGCTGTCGCGCGTCGCCCTGCCTCTGGTCTGGCTGCTGGGAATTTCCACCGAAGGCGTGATGAAGATATTGCGCCTGCCCACCGCGCGGGAACAGACGGTCACCGAGGAGGAGGTCAAATCCCTCATCAAGGAAGGCACGCAGAGCGGCGTTTTCGAACCGGCCGAGCGCAAGATGATCGAGGGCGTGTTCCGCCTGTCGGACCGCACCACGCGTTCCATCATGACGCCGCGCCCGGACCTCGTCTGGCTCGACCTCGACGATCCGTCGGACGTCATCGCGCGGGAAATCCAGGCCAGCGGCTATTCCCGCTTCCTGGTCTGCCGGGGCGAGGTGGACGAGGTCCAGGGCATCGTGTCCAGCAAGGCTTTGCTCGACCAGGCCTTGCAGGGCCAGCCCTTCAACCTGCGCGCCGCGATGGTGAAGCCGCTGGTCGTGCACGACGGCACCCCGGTGCTGCGCCTGCTGGAGCTGTTCAAGCAGGCCACCGTCCATATGGCGGTCGTGGTGGACGAATACGGCAGTGTCGAAGGCATCGCCACCTTCACCGACATCATGGAGGCCATCGCCGGCGAGATGCCGGAGGCGGGCCAGGACAGCGACACCGCCGTCCAGCGCGAGGACGGTTCCTGGCTGGTGGATGGAATGACCCCGATCGAGGAGGTCGAGGCCCTGGTCGGCGTCAGGGGCCTGAAAGGCGAGGGCGATTTCCACACCATCGCCGGCTTCATGCTCGACCACCTGGGCCATGTGCCGACCGCCGCGGAGCATTTCCACTGGGGCGGCATGCGGTTCGAGGTCGTCGACATGGACGGCCGCCGCATCGACAAGGTTCTGATCCAGCAGAACAGCGAAGTGTCCGAGGGATAAGGAACGGCGTCGCCCGAGTGTTGGGAGACACCACCAAGGCACCAAGACGGATCATCTTGGTGCCTTGGTGGTGAAATTCCTACCCGCTACATGTCCGTGACGCCGCTTTTCGGAATGCGGATTTCGCGGTGGACGGACATGCTGAGCAGCAGGCCGACGCCGATCATCAGGGTCATCATGGCCGAACCGCCGTAGGACACCAACGGCAGGGGGATGCCCACCACCGGGATCAGGCCCGTGACCATCGACACATTGACCATGACGTACAGGAACAACTGCGCCGTCATGCCGACCGCGACGAGGCGGGCGAACTGGCTGCGGCAGCTCAGCGCGATCACCACGCCGTAGATCAGCAGCAGCAGATACAGCGCCAGCAGCGTCAGGGCGCCGACCATGCCGAACTCTTCCGCCAGCACGACGAAGATGAAGTCGGTGTGCTTTTCCGGCAGGAACATCAACTGGCTCTGCGATCCGGCCATGAACCCCTTGCCGAACAACCCGCCGGAGCCCAGCGCGATCTTGGACTGGAGGATGTTGTAGCCGGCGCCGAGGGGATCGCTTTCGGGATCGAGGAAGGTGTAGACGCGCTGCTTCTGGTAGTCGTGCAGGAACTCCCACGCGATGGGGATGGCCGACAGGCCGCCGCCGATGACCACCAGGAATTTCCAGATGCGGACCCCGGCGGCGAAGAAGACGGCGCCGCTGCCCATGATCAGCAGCAGCGACGTGCCGAGGTTCGGCTGCATCAGCACGAAGACCACCGGCGTGAACACCAGCATCAGCGGCGGAATCAGCAGCAGCGGGCGGCCGATCTGGTCCAGCGAAACGCCGTGGAAGTAGCGGGCGAGCGCCAAAGTCAGCGCCGGCTTCATCAGCTCCGACGGTTGCAATTGGAAGAAGCCCAGGTCGATCCAGCGCTGCGCGCCCATGCCGATGCGGCCCATCAGCTCCACCGCGATCAGCAGGATCAGCACCAGGACGAAGATCACGTAGGCCGACTTCATCAGGTACCGTATGTCGATCACGGCGATGGTCAGCATCAGGACCACCCCCGGAATCGCGCGCACCAGCTGCGGCTGCGCCCACGGCTTCCAGTTGCCGCCGGCGGCGGAATAGAGCAGGGCGACGCCCACCCCCGTGATCACGCAGACCAGGAGCACGAGCCCCCAGTTGATCATGCGGATTTTGCTGCCGAGCGTGAGCTGCGGACGCTGCGGGGCCAACCCGCCGGACCCGTGGTTCGAAAGGACCGCGACCATTGGAAGACTTCGTTGTGTTCGGGCGAGCTGTGCCGGATGGCCGCGCGTGCGCCGCACCGTCCTGCCTTGCGCGCGGGATACTGCACCACCGCCGCCGCCCGGTAAAGCCGCCGGACCTCATGGGCCAGGAAAAGGCACGGATGCCGGGGTATGTAGGATTGGGTCGTTTTCTATGCGCGAATGCGTGTTACGGCGCGTAGCCCTTGATGAACAGGCTTACGGCGCCGTCAACGATGCGGTTCAACTCTTCCTCGGACGGACGGTCGGCGAGGCAGAGCATGTAGCGCAGGTGGGTGTGGGACTTGACCAGCCCGACCAGCTGTTCGGCGGCGAGCTGCGGGTCGGGGATGGCGAGCAGGCCGCGCTGGCTGATGTCGGCCATGTGGGCCGTGATCTGCTCCATGGTGCGGGCCGGGCCGGCGTCGTAAAAGGCGCGGGCGAGTTCGGGGAAGCGGTGCGCCTCGCCCACCACGACGCGGTAGCCGGCCAGAGCCTTCGGCGACATCACCATCGTGGCGAACTGGCGCGCGATCAGGCGCAGGCCGTCGGCGACGTCCATCCGTCTGGCCTCGTCGCAGATGGCGGCCATCGTGAGGGATTTGCACTCGCCGGCCACCATCGCCCGGAACAGCTCGTCCTTGCTGCCGAAATGGGCGTAGAGGGTTGCCTTGGACACGTTGGCCGTCTTCGCGACCGCGTCCATGCTGACGGCGCCGTACCCATGTTCGAGGAACAGCTTGCCCGCGGCCTCCAGAATCTGGGCCGGCTTCGATCCTGCTTCCGGGGTGGGGGCGACCAGAGTGCTCATGCCATCCTCGCGACCTGCCACGTTACGGGCAATGTTCCGGTGCCGTAGCGTGTTCCGCATTCAACCACAATCCCTATCGTGAAAACTAGACCGTTCAGTTCACTCTTGACAACAGGTAGTCCCTCGGCCATCTTCCTGCAAGACTAAACTGAACGGTTCAGTTTGTGTACGGCCCGAAACGGGCGGCAATGGACCGCATGGGATGGAAAGAGACGATGGCAAAGGGCGTTCGCAAGATCGTTCTGTCGGGGGTCGCGGCGACCGCCCTGGTGGGCGGCGGGTTCGGCGGCTGGCATTGGTGGACCGAAGGCCGGTTCATCGAGTCGACCGACAACGCCTACGTTCACAGCGACATCACCGTGGTCAGCCCCAAGG
>JAEZPL010000293.1 GCA_023413605.1 Pseudomonadota bacterium | reverse complement strand
ATCGCCCGCGCCGGCCATGCCCCGCACGGGCCGGACGGGCCGCTCTATCCCGGAACCTGCCGTCATCTCGACGCCGCATCGCGCAACGCGCGGATGGAGGCCGGCGACGCCTACGCCCTGCGCCTTGATGTCGCGAAGGCCAAGGCCCTGACCGGGCCGCTGCGCTGGCACGACCGGGGCCGGGGATGGCAGGACGCGACGCCGGAAATCCTGGGCGACGTGGTGCTCGCCCGCAAGGACACGCCGACCAGCTATCACCTCGCCGTCACGGTGGACGACCATCTCCAGGGCGTGACGCTGGTGACCCGCGGCGAGGATCTGTTCTTCGCGACCCACGTGCACCGCCTTCTCCAGGGTCTTCTCGGATTCGAGGCGCCCGACCATCACCATCACGGACTGCTGCGCAACGAACGCGGCGAGCGGCTGGCCAAGCGTGATCAGGCGAAGACCCTGCGGTCGCTCAGGGAGGCTGGGTGCGATCCGGAGATCGTACGATCCATGGCCGGCTTCCCGGGGCTCGTATGAGGATCGGCCAGGACGGTATATCGTTGCGGCTGGTTGACCTTTGTCGAAACAACCAGTCTGGAATTCGTTGCGATTTCTGTGTATTTTTCTGATTAGTGCCGGACTGTTTGATACGCTGAACGGTGGTCGCAACCGTTATGCCCACAATCCAGGCGATGCGATGGAGCGTCTTCGTCGCGCCCGTTCCGCCGTTGCGGTTCGGGCACGCGATTTTTGGTGGAGGTGCCCTTGCTCAGCGTGACATCACCCTGCGCGCCCAGCCCGGTTGGAGCCGGACTGGACGGGAACCGCGGCCTTGCCTTGCTCATCGATGACGAGGACCTGATTTTGGAAAGTCTCCGGCTGGTGCTGGAGCAATGGGGCTGGGCCGTGATCGCCGCGTCCTCCGCCGAGGATGCGCTCCGGCAGTTGAGAGCCCGACCGCGCCGTCCCGACGTCATCATCTCCGACTACCGGCTGCGGAACGGCCGCACCGGCGCGGAGGCGATCCGCGACGTGCATGCCATGGCCGGGGTGCCGATCCCGGCCATCGTGCTGACCGGCGACACCAGCCCCGACCGCATCCGCGAGGTGCGGGGCAGTGGCTTCACCGTGCTGCACAAGCCGGTCACCCTGTCGGAACTGTCGGCGCATCTCTCCGGCCTGCGGGGGCGGGACGCGGGCGCGGCGGATTGACGGCGGGCCTGATGATGGCCCAGCCGGCCGATCCGCCCGGCCGGACCGACGTCTTCAGCGCCGCAGGCCCTTGACGATGTCCAGGTAGTCGGGCTCGTCGTCCGGCTTCAGCCAGCCGTGGCGGATCAGGAAGTCGATGATCACGAGGTTGACGTTGAACTTCCAGTCGTTCGTCGTCCGCACCGTCTCGGCCACGCGGTCGATCGGCCACAGCTCGAAGGACTCGACCTCGCCGTCGGTGTTCTTCGGCTCGAAGCCGGGATCGAGTTCCAGGTCGTAGAGAAACAACGTGTCGGGCTTCAGCCCGGCCGCGGTTTCCATCAGGTAGGTGACGGCGCCGACCGGGACGGCCTTGGACGCCAGTTCCGCGTCGATGCCGGCCTCCTCCTGCGCCTCCTTGATCAGGTTCTCGGCGAGCGTCAGGCCGATGGGCTGGCCGCCGGCGATCAGGTTGTCGAGCTGGCCGGGCGCGATCTCGCGGTCGCGGGCGCGCCGGCCGATCCACAGGGACAGGCTGCCGTCGGGCTGGCGGACGAAGCCGTTCACATGCAGCCCATAGGCGGCGATGCCGAACTGGGCGACCACGGCCCGGTCGACACGCAACAGCGGCTCCGCCCCCCAGGCGGTCATCACCGGATAGAACTCGTTGCGCAGGGCCTTGACCGCACCCTGTTCGACCAGAAATTGGGCGGCGTGCTCCAGAACGGTTGAGCGCGCCTCGAAGTCGCGCACCTCCGGCGCCAGGGTCACGCGGTCCGCCGTGACGACGAATCCCGGATCGACATCGGGAAGCTGGTCGGCCAGCGCGTGGCGGATCCAGCCGATGCGGTGCCCCTCCACCTCGAACTTGCGAAAGCCGGAGAGGTCGTGCGCGTTGCAGGCGCGGATGCGGTCGAGGAAGCTCATGCTTTCCGTGTAACCGCATGGGCGGGGGTGCGCAATACTCCTTCCGTGGGCTGAAGCCGCGGGCGGGAACTGTGATCCGAAACCATGGGTGTTGGCCGCATCCCCGCGGGTGGGAGTCCGGTTGCATTGGCGTGCGGCCCGGCGTACACCACAGCTCAAGGATTTTCCGGGGGGCGGACCCATGGCAGCGGCGTTCGGGGACTTGTCGGTGCTCGTCATCGAGGACGAGAAGTTCACCCGCATGGTGCTGGCGAAGATGCTGGGCACGCTCGGCTTCAAGGTCGTGCATCAGGCCGAGGACGGCGAATCGGGCCTGGCCGCCCTGCGGGCGCACAACCCCGACGTGATCGTCTGCGACGTGGAAATGCAGCCCATGGACGGGCTGGGCTTCCTGAAGGCGCTGCGCGCCAGCGACGACGCCCGCCACCGCGCGCTTCCCGTGGTGTTCATGACCAACCGCGCCGACGAGGGCCGGATGGCGGAGGCCGCAGCGCTCGGCGCCGACACCTTCATCGTCAAACCGGCCACCCCGGAATCGTTGAAGGAAAATCTGACCGCCAAACTCGGCTGATCGCGTCCGCCGGACCCGGCCGCAACTTTTTCCGACCCCTGTTGCAAGACTGCCAAGGCGTTGATTTGCACCGCATTCCCGGCGGGCAAGCCCGGACTTCGCCACAGAGGCACCCCGCATTAACCCAAATTCCGCCTTGTTGATCTGCTGTGATGAGCTTCACCATCTCTCTTTGGAAGGGGTGGATCATGGGCCCCGTCCATGCGTTAATGTCTTTGATGACAAGCCTTTCCAAAGGCGGCTTTTCAGTGGTGGTATTTTTTGGGGTCTTTTTCGACGGCAGGACGTTTTTAACGTTTGTTGGTCAACCTTACTGTTAACCGAAGCGCTGTAGTAGGAATACAGCGCCAGGATGCACTGGAGGTCGATGGCGTGATCGGCAAAGTCCAGCGAGTCCCCGATAAGCGACGCCCGGACATCGGCCTGGGCGCCGGCTGGCAACCACCATCACGGCAAAGACACACCCGGCAGGAAACGGCACCTTTGTCTTGGCCGCGCGGCCTAGTCCTGAAAGCCGATCCAGTCACCCGCACGGCTTTTCCGGTTATTCAGACCGCCTGCCTGGAAAGCTCTAGGTCGAGCATTACATTCAGATTTGAAGCATTCGAGTTTAGCGATCCCAACGGAGCGCTTCATTTGGACAGCAACTGGATAAAAGGTCTGGCTTTCGACGGTGAGCGGGGTCGCCGCGGGACCGTTCGACCCGTGACACCCCAGTTTTCGCGGCAGGTGCCGCCCCCGCCGACCGGGTCTCCCGGCGGCAGCCCCGACGCATCGGACTAAGAGATACGGAGCGAGGAATGTACCCGGCCGACGAACTGTTCACGCGCTATACGCAGTCCTATGAGGGGCGCCGTGAGGTCGAGATGAGCCTTACGGAATACCTCCAGGAATGCCGCGACGACCCGATGATGTACGCATCCGCACCGGAGCGCATCCTCGCCGCCATCGGCGAACCGGAAGTCGTCGACACCGCCAGGGACCCGCGCCTTGGCCGCATCTTCATGAACCGGACGATCAAGATCTATCCGGCCTTCGCCGACTTCT
>JAEZPL010000278.1 GCA_023413605.1 Pseudomonadota bacterium | reverse complement strand
TGCAGACGCCACGCTTCTGCGGGCACGCCTCCATCGCGGGAACCTTATTGCGCGCGGCCAAGGGCTCGCGCGGCTTACGGATCAACTGGTTGATCGTCGGCATATCTGCCCTTCATCCCTTCAGGTCACTCGGCCGGCTCTGCCGGTCGATTCTGGCCGACCGCCCGGCGGTGCCGGACGGTCCTGTTATACCGCCCGGCAGAGCCGGACGATGCAAAAGCCCGCCGGCGAAGCCCAGAAGGCTTCGAGCGGGCCCAATGATCGAACGCCGTTGGACGGGGCCTTCGGCTATGTCGCTTGGGTTTCAAGCGGACACCGGATGGAGAAGGCAAAATGCCCCTCCGGGGGTCCTTTTGAAGTTCGCGGACTATATGGGGAGCCCCCTGCCCCGTCAAGCGCGCAAATGACGGTTTGCGGCCCGTGAAACGCACGCAATCCGAGTCGTTGGCATTGACCCGGCATGAAGAAGGGGCGCGCTCCGTTCCGGAACGCGCCCCCTCCCCTGCTCATCAGGCCTTCAGTGATCAGGCCGCGGTGCTCTCGCCCGGGTGCGGCAGGGCCGGAGTCTCCTCCTCGCCTCCCTCGGCCAACGCCGCGGCACGATCCCGCTCGGCGGCGATCTGCTTCAGGCGGTTGACGACGGAGCCCGTGCCGGCCGGGATCAGGCGGCCGACGATGACGTTCTCCTTGAGGCCTTCCAGGTTGTCGGTCTTGCCAGACACCGCCGCTTCCGTGAGGACGCGGGTGGTTTCCTGGAACGACGCGGCGGAGATGAAGGACCGGGTCTGCAGCGAGGCCTTGGTGATGCCCTGCAGCACCGGGTGGCCGGAAGCCGGCTTCAGGCCTTCTCCGACGGTCTTCTCGTTTTCCTCGTCGAACTCCTGCCGGTCGACCTGCTCGCCCACCAGGAAGGTGGTCTCGCCGGCGTCGGTGATCTCGACCTTCTGCAGCATCTGGCGAACGATCACCTCGATGTGCTTGTCGTTGATCTTAACGCCCTGCAGTCGATAGACGTCCTGGATTTCGTTGATGAGGTAGTTGGCCAGGGCCTCCACGCCCATCACCGACAGGATGTCGTGCGGAACGGGGTTGCCGTCCATCAGCAGGTCGCCGCGCTGAACATAGTCACCCTCCTGCACGGAGATGTGCTTGCCCTTCGGGATCAGATACTCGCGCTCATCCCCCGTCTCGTCGTTGCGAACGACGATGCGGCGCTTGGTCTTGTAGTCCTTGCCGAACTCGACACGGCCGTCGAGGTCCGAGATGATCGCGAAGTCCTTCGGACGACGGGCTTCGAACAGCTCGGCCACGCGCGGCAGACCGCCCGTGATGTCGCGGGTCTTGGAGGACTCGCGCGGAATACGGGCCAGCACGTCACCGGCCTTCACATGGGCGCCGTTCTCGACCGAGAGGATGGCGTCCACCGACATGAAGTAGCGGGCCTCCAGACCGTTCGCCAGCGTCACCACGTCGCCGCGCTCGTCGCGCAGGGTGATGCGCGGCTTCAGGTCCGCACCGCGCGGCTGCTGACGCCAGTCGACGACCACCTTCGACGAGATGCCGGTCGCCTCGTCCATCACCTCGCGCATAGAGATGCCTTCCACGAGGTCCACATAGTGGGCGGTACCCTCGCGCTCGGTGATGATCGGCAGGGTGTACGGGTCCCACTCGGCCAGCTTCTGGCCGCGCTCGACCTTCACGCCTTCGTCAGCCAGCAGCTTCGCACCATACGGCACGCGATGGCGCGCACGCTCGCGGCCCTGCTCGTCGAGCAGGATCACCTCGGTGTTGCGGCCCATGACCACCGGGATGTTGGAGGAGTTGATGACGACGTTGCGGTTGTTGATCCGCACCGTGGCATCGAACGCCGCCTCCACCTGGCTCTGCTCCGCACCGCGCTGCGCAGCGCCACCGATGTGGAACGTGCGCATGGTCAGCTGCGTGCCCGGCTCGCCGATCGACTGGGCGGCGATGACGCCGACCGCCTCGCCGACGTTGACCAGCGTGCCGCGGGCCAGATCGCGGCCGTAGCACTTGGCGCAGACGCCGTCCTTGGTCTCGCAGGTCAGGACCGAGCGGATCATGACGCTGTCGATGCCCGAACGCTCGATGCGGTCAACGGTGGCCTCGTCGATCAGGCCGGCGTTCGGCACGATCAGCTCGCCGTTCAGCGGGTCGATAAGGTCGCCCACGACCGTGCGGCCGAGGATGCGATCGCCCAGCGGGGAGATAACCTCGCCGCCGTCGATCACGGCCTTGACGGTGATGCCCTTGTCGGTGCCGCAATCGGTCTCGACGATGATGGCGTCCTGCGCCACGTCGACGAGACGACGGGTCAGGTAACCGGAGTTCGCGGTCTTCAGCGCGGTGTCGGCCAGACCCTTACGGGCGCCGTGGGTGGAGTTGAAGTACTCCAGCACGGTCAGGCCTTCCTTGAAGTTCGAGATGATCGGCGTTTCGATGATCTCGCCCGACGGCTTGGCCATCAGGCCGCGCATGCCCGCCAGCTGGCGGATCTGGGCGGCCGAGCCACGCGCACCGGAGTGGGCCATCATGTACACCGAGTTCACGGGCTTGCCCGGCGCGGTGTCGGAGATGACCTTCATCATCTCGGTCGCGACCTTTTCGGTGCACTCCGACCAGACGTCGACGACCTTGTTGTACTTCTCGCCCTGGGTGATCAGACCGTCCAGGTACTGCTGCTCGTACTCCTTGACCCGGTCCTTGGCGTCGTTGACCAGCTTCTTCTTCGCCTCGGGGATGACCATGTCATCCTTGCCGAAGGAGATGCCGGCGCGGCAGGCGTGACCGAAGCCGAGCTTCATCAGGCGGTCGGCGAAAATCACCGTCTCCTTCTGACCGCAATGGCGGTAGACGGCGTCGATGACGTTGCCGACGTCCTTCTTGGTCAGCAGGCGGTTGATCAGCGAGAACGGTACGGCCGGGTTGCGCGGCAGGATCTCGGACAGCAGCATGCGGCCCGGGGTCGTCTCCACGATGGTGGTGACCGGGGTGCCTTCGGAGTCGACGCCGTTGTAGCGGGCCTTCACCTTGGCGTGCAGCGTCACGACCTTGGCGTCCAGCGCCTGTTCGATCTCACCGACGTTGGCGAAGGTCATCCCCTCGCCCTTCTCGCCCGGACGCTCCATCGTGATGTAGTAGAGACCCAGCACGATGTCCTGCGACGGCACGATGATCGGCTTGCCGTTCGCGGGCGACAGGATGTTGTTGGTCGACATCATCAGGACGCGCGCTTCCAACTGGGCCTCAAGGCTCAGCGGGACGTGCACGGCCATCTGGTCGCCGTCGAAGTCCGCGTTGAAGGCGGTGCAGACCAGCGGGTGGAGCTGGATCGCCTTGCCCTCGATCAGCGTCGGCTCGAACGCCTGGATGCCCAGGCGGTGCAGCGTCGGCGCGCGGTTCAGCATCACCGGATGCTCGCGGATGACCTCTTCCAGGATGTCCCAGACCTCGGGACGCTCCTTCTCCACCATGCGCTTGGCGGCCTTGATGGTCGACGCGAGGCCGTACAGCTCCAGCTTGGCGTAGATGAAGGGCTTGAACAGCTCCAGCGCCATCTTCTTCGGCAGGCCGCACTGGTGCAGCTTCAGCTCCGGACCGACCACGATGACCGAACGGCCGGAGT
>JAEZPL010000214.1 GCA_023413605.1 Pseudomonadota bacterium | reverse complement strand
GAATAGAAGACGTCCACATAGTCGAGCCCCATGCGCTTGAGGCTCTGGTCCAGGCTGGCGGTCAGGTACTTGCGCGATCCCCAGCTGCCGTAGGGGCCGGGCCACATGTCGTAGCCGGCCTTGGTGGAGATCACCAGTTCATCGCGATGGGCCTTGAAGTCGGTCGCCAGGACGCGGCCGAAATTCTCCTCCGCGGAGCCCGGCGGCGGGCCGTAGTTGTTGGCGAGGTCGAAATGGGTGACGCCACGGTCGAAGGCGCGGCGCAGCACGGCGCGGCCGGCCTCGAACACGTCGGTACCGCCGAAATTCTGCCAGAGCCCCAGCGAAATGGCCGGCAGGTCGAGCCCGCTGCGCCCGCAGCGGCGGTAGCTCATGCGGTCGTAACGGGCCGGATCGGGCCGATAGGGCGATTGCATCGCGTTCTCCTGGCTCTTTGCGGGTCGATGAACAATGGAATGGGACATCGTGAGATGGGATGACTGATATATCAGCAACCCCGTCCATTCCCATGCTCATTGGACAGCGCGCGCATGTCCCAGGAGGATGCCGCCACGGAGATGCGGCGGCAGGGCCGGTTATCAGGCCGGCGTCGCCTCGCCTTCCAGCGGAGCGGTGAAGTACAGCGGGTTGGCCTTCTGCGCGTCCGCGATGGTAACCTGAAGGTAGTCGAGATGGTCGTCCAGCGCCTTTGCCGCGGCGGCTGGGTCGTGGTTGGCGATGGCGTCCACGATGGCGGTGTGCTCGGCGATCACCGCGCTCACGCGGCCGAGCACCGGCAGAGTCAGCAGGCGGTAGCGATCCACCTGCACCTTCACCTGCTGGATGATGGTCCAGAAGCCGGGATAGCCCGCCGTCTCGGCGATCAGGGCATGGAACGCCTCGTCGGCCTGATGGAAGCCGTCGAAGTTGCCGGCGGCCTCCATCTCCTTCTGGAGTTCCAGGTTGGCGCGCAGCTTGGCGATCTGGCTGCGGCTGGCGCGCTCGGCGGCGTAGCGGACGGTCGCCTCCTCCAGCGCCTTGCGGATGGCGATGGCCTCGGGCAGGGCGCCCAGCGGGATGCGCGACACGAAGGTGCCGGACTGCGGGAAGATCTCGATCAGCCCCTCATCGGCCAGCCGCAGCACGGCCTCGCGCACCGGCGTGCGGCTGACGCCGTAGTCCTGGGCGATCAGCTTCTCGGCGATGGGTTCGCCCGGCTTGCGGTTCAGGGACACGATCTCGTTCCGCAGGTCGCGGTAGATCACGGCGGCCACGGTGGTGCCGCGCTGGACCGGGCGCGAGACGGCCGCCGCGGTGCGCCGACGGGCGCGTGGCGTTGCTGTCTGGGTCGGCTCGGACTCCGGCGTCTGGGCCGCCATGGTCTGCGCTGCCTTCTTCAACACCCGCTCCATGTGGAAATGAGATTTCACTATATCGGTGCCGGTGCGCAACGGTCAAACGCCTTGGGGCGCCGCATATCGGGCGGCGCCGGAAGCCCGTTGCTCTCCATACTAATATATCAATATGCTGCCCAACGTCCACGGCGACGGTCGTGGACACCCGCCCGACGGCCCGCCCGAACGCAGAAGGACTCCACGCCGTGGACCGCAAACGCATCGCCCTTGTCGCCCACGACGCCCGCAAGCGGGACCTGATCGGCTGGATCGGGGCCAACATCCGCGCCCTGGACGGCCACATCTTCTGGGCCACCGGCACCACCGGCCGGCTGGTGAAGGACGCCTACCCCTGCCTGGACGTCACCACGCTGAAAAGCGGCCCGCTGGGCGGCGACCAGCAGATCGGCGCGATGATCGCGGAGGGGCGGATCGACCTGCTGGTCTTCTTTGTGGATCCGATGACCGCCCAGCCGCACGACGTGGACGTGAAGGCGCTGACCCGGCTGGCGACGCTGTACAACATCCCCATGGCCTGCAACGAGGCGACGGCGGACATGGTCGTCTCGTCCCCCCTGTTCGCCGGCGGCTACCGTCCCCGCGCCGTGGACTTCGCCGCGCACGACGGCCGGAGCGTCTGACGGCCAGCTTTTTGTTTGCTTCCCCAACAAAAGGCTATTGCGACCGCCCCGCCCGCTCCCATCTGAAGGAAGCGCGGCGGAAGCTGTCGCAGCCCTTGCGTCGGGAACTGATATATTAATATATTCCTCAAGCGCAGGGTATCGACCGGCCTTTCCGCGCGGCGCCCGCCCCGCTTGCAACAGCCCAGTCCGACGCCGACCGGCCCCCGGTTTTCCTGCACTGGAGATTCATGATGCTCCACCCCGACCGCCTGTTCCCGAGCGACATCGCGCAGCGCGACATCGCGCGCCGGCTGTACGCGGAGGTGTGCAACCTGCCCATCGTCAGCCCGCACGGGCACACCGATCCGGCCTGGTTCGCGTACAACGAGGCGTTTCCCAACCCGGCGGCGCTGTTCGTGGTGCCCGACCACTACGCCTTCCGCATGCTCTACAGCCAGGGCGTGCCGATGGAAAGCCTGGGCGTGCCGCGCAGGGACGGGGCGGCGGTGGAGACCGATCCCCGCAAGATATGGCGCCTGCTGGCCCAGAACTGGCACCTGTACCGCGGCACCCCGACCCGCCTGTGGCTGGAGCACGCCTTCGAGACGGTCTTCGGCGTAACCGAACAACTGAGCGCCGCCAGCGCCGACCGAATCTACGATCAGATCGACGCCTGCCTGCGAAAGCCGGAGTTCCGCCCGCGCGCCCTGTTCGAGCGCTTCAACATCGAGGTGATCGCCACCACCGAATCGCCGCTCGACCCGCTGGACCATCACCGCGTCATCCGCGACAGCGGCTGGAAGGGCCGCGTCGTCACCGCCTTCCGCCCCGACCCGGTCGTCGATCCGGAGTTCGAAGACTTCCAGGCCAACGTCGAGCGGTTGGGCGTCCTGACCGGTGAAACCACCACGGCCTGGGCCGGCTACCTCAACGCGCTGAGGAACCGCCGCGCCTACTTCAAGCAGTTCGGCGCCACCTCCACCGACCACGGCCACCCGACCGCCGCCACCGCCGACCTCCCCACGGCCGAGGCGGAGCGCCTGTTCGACAAGGCCCTGCGCGGCGCCATGTCCGCCGACGAGGCGGAGCTGTTCCGCGGCCAGATGCTGACCGAGATGGCGAAGATGAGCCTGGATGACGGTCTGGTCATGCAGATCCACCCCGGCAGCTTCCGCAACCACAACCCGATGGTGTTCGACCGCTTTGGCCGCGACAAGGGCGCCGACATCCCGACCCGCACCGACTATGTCCGCGCGCTGAAGCCGCTGCTGGACCGCGTCGGCAACGAGCGCGAGCTGACCGTCATCCTCTTCACGCTGGACGAGACGAGCTACGCCCGCGAGTTGGCGCCGCTGGCCGGCCATTACCCGGCGCTGCGCGTCGGCCCGGCCTGGTGGTTCCACGACAGCCCCGAGGGCATGCGCC
Organism: Pseudomonadota bacterium; assembly: GCA_023413605.1. Taxonomy (GTDB): domain Bacteria; phylum Pseudomonadota; class Alphaproteobacteria; order Azospirillales; family Azospirillaceae; genus Azospirillum. The sequence goes on along the minus strand of JAEZPL010000214.1, from coordinate 3,164 downwards.
GCTACCGCGAGATGATCACGGAGACGGCCGGCTTCTACAACACGGTCGGCTTCAACGACGACACCCGCGCCTTCTGCTCCATCCCCGCCCGCCACGACGTGGCCCGCCGCGTGGACTGCGCCTTCCTGGCGCGCCTCGTCGCCGAGCACCGCCTGGACGAGGACGAAGCCGCGGAGTTGGCCGTCGACCTCGCCTACAACCTCGCCAAGAAGGCGTACAAGCTCTGACAAGGGAACCCTCTCCCCAGAGGGGAGAAGGAACTCAAGGAGAAGGAAACCACCCCATGGCATCGCTGACCATCCGCCTGCATCCCGCGGACAACGTCGTCGTTGCCGGCGTCGATCTGCTGCCGGGCACCGTCCTGCCGGGCACCGGGGTTGCCGCGCGGGCGACCGTTCCCGCCGGCCACAAGGTCGCGGTGCAGCCCATCGCGGTCGGCGAGCCGGTGCGCAAGTACAACCAGGTCATCGGCTTCGCCACGGCCCCCATCGAGCCGGGCGACCATGTCCACGTCCACAACCTCGGCATGGGTGACGACTTCGAGCGCGACTATGCTTTCGGCGCCGACGCCCACCCGACCGCCTTCGTTCCGGAGGCGGAGCGCGCCACCTTCCGGGGCATCGTCCGCGCCGACGGCCGCGTGGCGACCCGCAACTGCATCGGTGTGCTGACCACGGTGAACTGCTCGGCCACCGCCGCGCGGATGATCGCCGACCAGTTCCGCGGCACCGCGCTGGCCGACCATCCGAACATCGACGGCGTGGTGGCGCTGACCCACGCCTACGGCTGCGGCATGAGCAGCCACGGCGACGCCATCGACGCGCTGCGCCGGACCATCGCCGGCTACGCCCGGCACCCGAACTTCGCCGCCGTGGTCGTGCTCGGCCTCGGCTGCGAGGTGAACCAGATCGACACGCTGGTCGAGGTGGAAGGGCTGACCGTCGGCGAGACGCTGCACACGCTGGCCATCCAGGAAAGCGGCGGCACCGCCGCCACCGTGCGCGAGGGTGTGAAACGCATCCAGGCGCTGCTGCCGCGCGTCAACGAGGTCCGCCGCCAGACCGTGCCGGCCAGCCACCTGACGCTGGCGTTGCAGTGCGGCGGATCGGACGGCTATTCGGGCATCACGGCCAACCCGGCGCTGGGCCACGCGGTCGACCTGCTGATCCGCAACGGCGGAACCGCCGTGCTGAGCGAGACCCCGGAGATCTACGGGGCGGAGCATCTGCTGACCCGCCGCGCCGTCAACCGCGAGGTCGGCGAGAAGCTGGTGGAGCGCATCCGCTGGTGGGAGGACTACACCACCCGCACCGGCGGGGAGATGAACAACAACCCCTCACCCGGCAACAAGAAGGGCGGCCTGACCACCATCCTGGAAAAGTCGCTGGGCGCGGTCGCCAAGGCCGGCACCACCAACCTCGTGGACGTGGTCCGCTACGCCGAGCCGATCCGGGGTCCGGGGCTGGTCTTCATGGACACGCCGGGTTACGACCCGGTGTCGGCGACCGGACAGGTGGCGGGCGGCGCCAACGTGCTGTGCTTCACCACCGGCCGCGGCTCCGTCTTCGGCTGCAAGCCGACGCCCAGCCTGAAGCTGGCGACCAACACGGCGCTGTACCGCAAGATGACCGACGACATGGACATCGACTGCGGCACCATCGCCACCGGCGACGCCACGATCGAGGAGGTCGGCCGCGCGATCTTCCAGATGGTCCTCGACACCGCCTCCGGCCGCAAGACCAAGAGCGAGGAGCTGGGTTTCGGCTCCGACGAGTTCACTCCCTGGCAGATGGGCGCCGTCATGTGACGGTTTTGGACCGCCGCCTCACCGCTCCAGCGATTCCAGTCTGTCTTCGTTGGGGCAGAGGCGGCGGTGCGCCTCCAGGTCGGCGTTGGCGAGCAGGCGCCGGCAAGCCCGGGGCCGGGGGCAGTGGGCGCAGGCCTGCCGCAGGTCGCGGATCCGCTTACGGCGCTCCTCGTCCAGGCTGGCCGTGTCGATCCCGTGGCAGGCCATGGCCACGGGCAGAAGCTCATCCACATGCCGGGCCTCATGCCGGGCACAGAGCGTGGCGTACAGGTCCGCAACGCTCCGGCCCTAACCCCAAAGCGCAGCGATATATCAGTCGATCGGCAAGCCGACGTAGTTTTCGGCAAGCGCCGTTGCCGCCGCACGCGAGTGGACGACGTAATCCAGGTCGGCCAGATGGATGCGCTGTTCGAATGGAGTCTCGGCCTCGTTTCGGTGCAACATGGTGGTCATGTACCAGGAAAAGCGCTCGGCCTTCCAGATGCGGCGCAAAGCCGTGTCCGAATATTGCGCCAGTTTTTCCGTCAAACCGGTTCGATAATACTCGGCCAGTCCGCGCGACAGCACCACCACGTCGGCCACGGCGAGGTTCAGCCCCTTGGCCCCGGTCGGCGGCACGATGTGGGCGGCGTCGCCCGCGATGAACAGGCGGCCGTGCTGCATCGGGTCGCAGACGAAGCTGCGCATGGCGATGATGCCCTTCTGGAAGATCGGCCCCTCGGTCAGGGTCCAGCCGTCCTTCGTCTCCAGCCGCTGGTGCAGTTCCGACCAGATGCGGTCGTCCGACCAGTTGGCGATGTCGTCTTTCGGGTCGCATTGGATGTACAGGCGCTGGATCTCCGGCGACCGGGTGCTGAGCAGCGCGAAGCCGCGCTCGTGGTTGGCGTAGATCAGTTCGGGGTGCGAGGGCGGGGCCTCGGTCAGGATGCCCAGCCAGCCGAAGGGATAGACCTTCTGGTATTCCGTCCGCGCGCTGGCCGGGATGGCCTGCCGGCTCGGCCCGTGGAAGCCGTCGCAGCCGGCGATGAAGTCGCAGTGCAGTTCCTCCACCGCGCCGTCCCCTCCGAGACCGGCATCGCGGCGGTAGCGGATTTTCGGCCGCTCGGTGTCGAGGTCGTGCAGGCTGGTCTCGCCCACGTTGAAGACGATGTCGCCGCCGTCGGCCAGCCTTGCGGCCACCAGATCGCGGATCACCTCGTGCTGGGCGTAGACCGTGACGCGCTTGCCGCCGGTCAGTTCCTCCATGTCGATGTGATGGCTTTCGCCGTTGAAGCGCAGCGTGATGCCGGAATGGAAATGGCCCTCGCGCATCATGCGCGCGCCGAGCCCCATCTCGTTCATCAGGTCGACCGTCCAC
>JAEZPL010000181.1 GCA_023413605.1 Pseudomonadota bacterium | reverse complement strand
GGGTGGTTGATGTTCACGGCCAAAAGAACACGTTCGCGGGCAAAGGCCAGATTTCCCGGATTGCGGCGCCGATGGCCCGGCGGCGGCGCCGTGCGCAGCCCCGGCAGGCCGGGCACATGCCGACGGGGCGGCTGGCCCGGACGTTGGCCGGGTTGCCACGGCCCGCGGTCGAACCGCTGGCGCGGCGGCGGGGCGAAGGCTTCGTCCACGCGGCGCCGCATTTCCGTGCGGTAGAAGACCTGCACGTCGCGGTCCGCAATTTGTCCCACCCGCGCCTCCAGCGCGGCCTTGACCGCGGCCTTCGATTCGGGGGTGTCGGTGGGCTTGCCCTCCGTCTCCATGCGCCAGACGGCCTCGGACAGCGGAATGGCCTCGCCCAGCACCTCCTGCATGGCGCGGGGGCCGTGGACGCGGATCAGGCTGTCGGGGTCCTCCCCTTCCGGCAGGAAGGCGACGCGGGCCGAATGGCCGGGAGCGAGGTGCGGCAGGATGCGCTCCACCGCGCGCCACGCGGCGCGCCGTCCGGCGTTGTCGCCGTCGAAGCAGAGGAAGGGCACCTTCTCCGCGTCGGGGATCAGCTTCCACAGCTCCTGCACCTGGGTCTCGGTCAGCGCGGTGCCGAGCGGAGCCACGGCGCCCTCGAAACCGGCGCGGACCAGCGCGATGACGTCCATATAGCCTTCGGCCACGATCACCGGCTTGCCGTCCGCCGCCGCCTGCCGGGCGCGCGACAGGCCGTAGAGCAGCGTGCCCTTCTGAAAGAGCGGCGTGTCCGAGGTGTTGACGTATTTCGGGCCGTCGCCCTCCAGGATGCGCCCGCCGAAGGCGACCACCCGCCCGCGCCGGTCGGTCACCGGGAAGATCACGCGGTTGCGGAAGAAGCTGAAGGGCGTGCGCCCGTCCTCCGGCCGCTTCAGCAGGCCGGCGGTGACCATGTCCTCCTCGGCGAAGTTCAGCTTCAGCAGATGCTGGCGCAGCGCGCCGGAATCGCCGGGGGCGAAGCCCAGGCGGAAGCGCGCCATCGTCTCGGTGTCCAGGCCGCGTCGCTGGAAATACTCCAGCCCGGTGCGTCCGGCGGGTGCGTAAAGCTGCTGTTCGAACCAGCGGGCGGCCTGTTCGACGAGGTCATGGAGCGTCTTGCGCCGCTCGTACTTCTGCTTGTCTTCTTCGGTGGCGCGCGGGACGGGCATCCCCGCCTCCCCCGCCAGCGCCTCGACCGCCTCGGGGAAGGCCAGGTTGTCGTGGCGCATCACGAAACCGATGATGTCGCCGTGGGCCCCGCAACCGAAGCAGTGGAAAAAGCCCTTCTGGTCGTTGACGTAGAAGGACGGGGTCTTTTCGTGATGGAACGGGCACGGAGCCTTGTATTCGCGCCCGGCGCGGATCAGGCGCATGCGCTTGCTCACCACGTCGGACAGGGCCAGACGGGTGCGCAACTCCTCCAGGAATTGGGGCGGGAAGGCCATGTGCGGGCGATACCGGTGACGGGCAAGGGAAGCGGCTTGGCTGAAGCCTATATCAGAACGCCGCCGGCCACTCCAACGACTACGCCCGCATTTGGCCTAACCCCGCTGCAACGTCGAGGGTTCGCGGTCGCCCGCTCAAACCCCGAAGGCGTCAGCCACCCGAAAGCTGCTGCTTGACCGCGCCGCTGACCTTGGCGAAGTCCATCTGGCCGGCGTAGCGGGCCTTCAGCTCCGCCATCACCTTGCCCATGTCCCTGATGCTGGTCGCGCCGATCTCGCCGACGACGGTCCTGATGGCGCCGGCCACCTCCTCGTCGGACATCTGCTTGGGTAGGAAACCTTCGATGACCGCGATCTCCTCGCGCTCCTGCTCGGCGAGTTCGAGGCGGCCGCCCTGCTCGTACAGTTTGATCGATTCGCCGCGCTGCTTGATCATGGTCTGCAGCATCGACAGCATCTCGGCCTCGTCGATGCCGTCCATGACGCCGCGCGAGCGGGCCGCGATGTCACGGTCCTTCAGCGCCGCCAGGATCAGGCGCACGGTGGACACCGCGCGCTGGTTCTTGGCGCGCATCGCTTCCTTCAGGGCCTCGTTCAGCCGCGTGCGCAGCATGCCTGTATCCTCGTCTTCGTATCGGTAACGGTCTCATCGCCCGGTGCGGGACCGGCGGGAACCTGCATTGTTCCTAAATTTCCCACGGAATTGCCATCCAAAAGCTCGGGGCCCAGGCTGCGGCAGACCGCCGGAACGGCTGCACCGCAGCAAAAAGCACCCCGTCCATGCGCACGGACCGCTGGAAATCGCACCGCCAATCGTCATATAGGTTGACCGGCCCACCCGACCCGACTAATCGATCCAGGCTCCAGCCGACCGTCTCCCCGCGCCTTGCCGAGGGAACCGGACCGGATGAACCCGGAGCGAACGGTGACGCGTGCGCCTCGCGGGACGAAAGCGCCGTCGCCGTTCCGCAAACAGGTGATATGTGGCCCGCGGCGGCTCTTGATAAGGTCTGAAGGATGGCTCAATCGACTCTCCCGGCGGGCGATGCCGGCGCTTACACCGGTGTCCTGGTTCTGGCCGATGGCACCGTCTTCAAGGGCCGAGGCATCGGTGCGGTGGGAGATTCGGTTGGCGAGGTGTGCTTCAACACCTCCATGACCGGCTATCAGGAAATCCTGACCGATCCCAGCTACGCCGGGCAGATCATCACCTTCACCTTCCCGCACGTCGGCAACGTCGGCGCCAACCCGGAAGACATCGAGACGGTGACCCCCGCCGCGCGCGGCCTGATCCTGCGCGCCGACATCACCGACCCGTCGAACTGGCGCGCCACCCGCCACCTGGACGATTGGCTGAAAAGCTACGGGCTGATCGGCCTCACCGGCATCGACACCCGCCGCCTGACCCGGCGGATCCGCGACCTGGGCGCGCCGAACGGCGTCGTCGCCCACGCGCCGGACGGCAAGTTCGACATCGACGCGCTGGTCGCCAAGGCCAAGGGCTGGCCGGGGCTGGAGGGCATGGACCTCGCCAAGGAGGTGTCCTGCCGCCAGACCTGCGGCTGGGACGAGGCCGCCTGGACCATCGGCCAGGGCTACGGCAAGCAGGAGAACCCGCGCTTCCACGTCGTGGCGATGGACTTCGGCGCCAAGCGCAACATCCTGCGCTGCCTCGCCGCGGCCGGTTGCAAGGTCACCGTCGTGCCGGGCAACGCCACGGTGGACGAGGTGATGCGCCACAAGCCGGACGGCGTCTTCCTGTCGAACGGCCCCGGCGACCCCGCCGCCACGGGCGAATACGCCGTCCCGACGATCAAGGGCCTGCTGGACACCGGCGTGCCGATGTTCGGCATCTGCCTCGGCCATCAGATGCTGTCGCTGGCGCTGGGCGCCAAGACGAAGAAGATGGCGCTGGGCCACCGCGGCGCGAACCACCCGGTGAAGGACCTCGCCACCGGCCGCGTGGAGATCACCAGCCAGAACCACGGCTTCGTGGTGATGGAGGAGACCCTGCCCGCCGACGCCGAGGTGACGCATGTCAGCCTGTTCGACGGCAGCAACGAGGGCATCCGCCTGAAGAACAAGCCGGTCTTCTCCGTGCAGTACCATCCGGAGGCCTCGCCCGGCCCGCAGGACAGCCACTATCTGTTCGGCCGCTTCGTGGACCTGATGGCCGCCAAGCAGCCGGCCTGACCTCACGTCAGCACCGACCCGCACAAAAGAAAAGGAGCCGGTTTCGGCTCCTTTTCCCGTTCCGGGTTGTCGTTTTCGGGTTTGTTATTTCTGCGTGCGGGGCTGGACCCGCTTCACCCCGCCAAAGGGCGTGGTGCCGCCGCGCCCGGCGCCGGAGGCCTGGGCGAAGTGCGTGTCGTCGCATTCGCCTTTGTTATCGGCGCCCTTCTTTTCGGCCGGCCGTTCGCCGGCAGCCCGCCCGGCCTCCTGTTGCGGGCGCGGGGTGGTCATCGGCCCCTCGCGCTCGTCGAACGGTGCCTGACCGGTCGTCCGCCAGTCGGCACCGCTCCGTTCCTTGCGATCATCGGACATACTGGTTCTCCCCATGCGTTTCCTCGACGGGGCAACCTCACAGGAGCAGCGCCACCAGCGCCAGGATCAGCGCCACGACCAGCAGCGACGGAAGCGCCATGCCCGCCGCCGACCAGCCCGGCTGGTTGACGTCGGGCGTGATGGTGGAGCGGATGGTGTTGCGCTCGGCGGCCTCTGAGGACAAGCCGGGAATCGGCTCGCCACCGCGGCCATCCCCGCCGTCCAGCGGCGAATGGCGGCGGATCGTCCCGTCCCGGACGTCCACGGGCGATCCGCCGGGATAGCCGGCGTTGGGATCGCCCGTTCCCGGACCTGCGCCTGTGTTCTTGGGTCGATTGTTATCGGTTCGGTTGTTGTTGGCGCCGCTCTGGGGGGTGCGACTGTCCATGGTGGCCACCCACATCGTTCGGTTGCCCATCAACCGCCAACAGCGTGCAGCCCGCACGGTTCCACCTTTCGTCACTTCACCAATCAATGGGTCGTTCACCCAAAGTCCATCTCAATCAAAAGTATATTCTTTGTGCCAAGACGCTGCGATGGTAGAAGGAATGCCCGTTCACCATCGATGCGGGAGTGAGGACACCCGTGCCCGCGCAGAAGCAGGTTCACGACGCACATGCCGCCCCCAAGGAGCGAGCCGGCCCCGGATGGGCCGACAGCGGCGGCCTGTCGCTCCGCACCGGGCTGATGCTGCTGGTAATGGCCGCGATGCTGCCCATGCTGGCCTTTGCCGGTTGGACGGTCACCCGCATGGCCGAGGCGCAGAGCACCGCCATCGAGCGGTCCGGCCAGGATCTCGCCCGAATGCTGACGGTCGCCATCGACCGCGAACTGACCTCCATGACGACGGCGCTCCAGGTGCTGTCCCAATCCCAGTTCCTGGAAGCGGAGAACTACGCCGGCTTCCACCGGCGGGCGATGGACGTTTTGCGCAACCAGGACATCCGCCGCGAAGGCATCCACATCGTGCTGACCGACGCGCAGGGCCAGCAGCTGGTCAACACGCGCCGTCCCTATGGCGAGCCGCTGCCGCACACCGCCGTTCCCGGCATGATCCGTCGTACGGTCGACACCGGCCAGGCGCAGATTTCCGAAGTCTTCACCGGCGTGATCGCCCAGCACCCTCTGGTGTCCGTCTCCGTCCCGGTCACCTTCGAGGGCCGGCCGAAACTCGTGCTGTCCATGAGCGTGCCGGGGGAAGTCTTCGCCAGCGTGCTGAAGCGCCAGGGGTTGCCGGAGGGATGGGTCGCCGGCCTGTGGGACCGCAAGGGCGTGTTCATCACGCGCACCGCAGCCCCCGAAGCCTTCACCGGCACGCCCGTCGCGGCCGACGTGCTGCGGCTGACCGCGGATGCGCCGTCCGGCACCTTTCCCCATGTGTCGCGCGACGGCACGCCCTACTTCAACGCCTTCGGCCGGTCCGACATGTCCGGCTGGACGGTTGCGGTCGGCGTGCCCCAGGCGGTGATCGCGGAGCCCATGCGCCGCTCGGTCTGGCTGGTCCTGACGGGCGGCGGCATCCTTCTGGCGATCAGCCTGATGGTGACGCTGGCGGTCGGGCGGCGCATCGCCGGCCCGGTCTCCGCGCTTGCGGAATCGGCCCTGGCGCTCGGCCGCCATGGCCCGGCGGTCATTCCCGGCGCGATCGGGCGCACGCCGATCCGCGAGGTGAACGAGGTCGCCAGAGCGCTCAGCAGCACCGCCCAGAGCCTGCGCGACAGCGAGGCGCAGCAGCGCCTGACCTTGGAAGCGGTTGGGCTCGGCGTCTGGCGCTTCGACGCGCAGAGCGGAAGCTTTCACGGTTCGGAGCGGACGGCGGCGTTGATGGAGCTTCCGCCGATGGACGGCGCCTCGCTGGAGGCCTGGATCCGAAACGTCGCCGCGCAGCATCGCGACGGCATCCGCCGGTCGCTCTATGGCGCGGCACCGTCCACCGGAGAGTTCCCAGCGGAATTTCAAGTGGAGTTCCCGGTCGCGTCGCCCGAAGGGCGGGTGCGCTGGCTCGCCATGCGGGGGGCCTTCCTGGCGGACGCCGGCCCGGACGGCGCGTCCCGCGCCGTCGGCATCCTGGAGGACGTGACGGAACGGCACCGCGCCCATGAGGAGCAGCTGGGCGAGCTGGTGGACCGCCACGCCGCCGACCGCAGGCTGTTCGCCGCGATCATCGAAAGCACCACCGACATGATCGTCGCGGTGGACCAGGATCTGCGCTTCATCCTCTTCAACGGCGCCTACCAGCGGGAGGTCGAGGCGCTTTACGGCCAACGCCCGGAGATCGGCCGCCCCCTGCCCGACCTGTTGCGCGACCAGCCCGAATCCGAGGCCAAGGCGCGGGAGCTGTGGAGCCGCGCCTTGGCCGGGGAATCCTTCACGGTGGTGGAGGAGATCGGCAACCCCGCGCTGCGCCGCCAGCGCCACGAGCTGGCCTTCGGCACCATGGTCGATTCCAGCGGTCGGCGCATCGGCGCCTTCCAGGTCGCCCGCGACGTCAGCGAACGCGAACGCACGCAAGAGGCGTTGCGCCAAGCCGAGGAGACGCTGCATCAGGCCCGAAAGATGGAGGCCATCGGGCAGCTTACCGGCGGCATCGCCCACGACTTCAACAACCTGCTCCAGGCCATAGGCTCCGCCCTCTACCTGCTTCAGCCGGACCGGACGGCGGCCGGCGACGGCGACAGCCCGGCGGCGCGGGCGCTGGACATGGCGACCAAAGCCGTGGAGCGCGGGGCCACGCTGACCCAGCATCTGCTGGCCTTCTCCCGCCGGCAGCGGCTGGAGCCGAAGGCGGTGGACGTCGGCGCGCTGGTCGAGGGCATGAGCGGGCTGCTGGAACGGACCCTGGGCGGCACGATCCGCATCATCACCGAGACGGAACCGGGCCTGTGGACCGCAAGGGTGGACCCGAACCAACTGGAAATGGCCATCCTCAATCTGGCCATCAACGCGCGCGACGCCATGCCGGACGGCGGGGCGCTGACCAT
>JAEZPL010000147.1 GCA_023413605.1 Pseudomonadota bacterium | reverse complement strand
TAGGCATTGTTGATCCGGCTGAAGGTGCCGTCGCGCAGGATGGTGGTGATCGCCGCGTTCAGCCGCTGGCGCAGCGCGTCGCGCCTTTTGGCCACGGGCACCGCCACGTCGCCGCCCAGCCCGCGGTCGCGGAGCGGCTGGCCCACGATTTCGAAGGGGGCGCCCTCGGGCGATTTCAGGAACATGAAGCTGGCGGTGATGGAGCCGAGCATCAGGTCGGCCTTGCCGGTCGCCAGCGCCGCGTTGCGCTCCACGTTGGTGGGGAAGGTCAGGATGGTCGCGGCGTCGCCGTAAACCTCGCGCAGGTACCGTTCCTGGCTGGCGCCGGCCTGCACCGCGATGGTCTTGCCGCGCAAGCCCTCCGGCGCGATGTCGGTGACCGCCCCCGGGCGGCCGACGAAGGTGGAGGAGGAGCGCCAGATGCGGTCGGTGAAATCCACCATCTGTTCCCGCTCCGGCGTGCGGAGGAGGTTGGCTACGGCGAAATCGAAGCGCCCTTCCGCCACGCCGGGAACGAAATCCGCGAAAGGCACCGGTGTCAGCGTGCAGTCCGCGGCCATCGCCCGGCACAGGGCGCGCGCCAGATCGACGTTGAATCCGGTGAGTTGCCCCTGCTCGTCCACATAGCCGAAGGGGCGGTCGTCCTTGTTCACCGCGACCTTCAGGGGATCGGCCATACCGGCCCCGGCCCCGGCGAGAAGGAGGGCGGCTGCCGCGAGAAGCGGGGTGAGGAATCGCGACACGGTGGTCATGATGGCACCTGTGGGAAGGACGGCGATCAGCGGGGACGGACAGGCCCGTCCCATCGGTGCCGCCATCGCCGGCCCCAGGCTTGCGGGCTCCGTGAGGAATTCACGGCCAGCGGCGCAGTGCGGACGCGGGCGTGCCGCATCGGTGTTGGCTGTTGTCCGTCCCATCCGGACGACGAAGGCGCTGAGCACCAGGAGGGCATCGCACACACGTGGCACGGCGTTCGCCGGCCATTCCTTCTTATGTATTGCCCCTTCCTTAAAATACCTATCAAATCTAAGGATTTTGTCCAAGGGTGGAGTCACCCCGCGACGGGATGACGCTCCCCGCCCCCCTCGACCGTCCTTCCCGGTGGTCCCGGCTCAGCTTGCCGCGTCCAGTTCGCGGGCGCCCGCGATCAGTTTCGGGAAGGCGATGTCGAAGGCCGACTGCTCGGCATCGCTCAGGGTGAAGCGCAGGTGCAGTTCGCCGTTGCGGCTGGTCACGGACACCACCGTCAGCGGGTGGGGATAGCCTTCGATGGTCAGCTTGCCGCGCGTGCCGGCCGCCAGCGGCGGGACGGTGGCGATGCGGGCGCCGCGCTGCGACAGGTCCAGCAGGCGCAGGGTGGTGACGGAACCCTCCGCCGTGTCGAAGTGGCAGGGGCGGTCGACGGCGTAGCGCGGCCACAGGCGGCGGTCCACCTCCTGCGTGGCGGTGCGCACGGCCCGGATCAGGGTGCCGCTCAGCGACGCGACGCCCTTGGCCAGCTCGGCGGCCACGCCGCGCACGCCGTTGGCGTTCTCGCCGTTCATGGCGGCCTCGGTGGACACCCGCGCGATGCGTTCCGACACCTCGTGCGCCGCCTTGCTGGTTTCGACGACGGCGTTCAGGATCTCGCCGGTGGTGGCGTCCTGCTGGGACATCACCGCTGCGACCGAGCCGGCGATGGAGTCCACCTCGTCCAGCGTGGCGCCGATGCCGCGCACGGCCTGGACGGCGTTGCCCGTGCTGGCCTGGACGGCGGCGATCTGGGAGGCGATCTCCTCCGTCGCGGCGGCGGTCTGGTTGGCGAGGTTCTTGACCTCGGTGGCCACGACGGCGAAGCCCTTGCCGGCCTCGCCCGCGCGGGCGGCCTCGATGGTCGCGTTCAGCGCCAGCAGGTTGGTCTGGCTGGCGATGCCGCTGATCAGCTTGGCGACGTCGCCGATGCGCGCCACCTCGGCGGACAGCGTCTCGATGGTGGCCTGGGTCTCGCGCCCGGCGCCGACGGCCTTGCGGGTGACGTCGCTGGCATGGCCGATCTGGTCGGCGATGCTGCGGATGGACGCGCTCATCTCCTCGACCGCGGCGGCGGCGGAGCGGGCGCTGGCCAGCCCCTGCTCGGCGGCGGCGGCGACGCTCTGCGCGTTCACCGAGACCAGCCCGGCCGAATCCGACATGGACTGGGCGCTGTGGTCCATGGTGCGGGTCTGCGCCGCCACCTGTTCCACGGCGACGCGCATCTCGCGCTCGACGCTGTCCGCCATGTAGGCGAGCGCCGCGCGCTTGGCGTTTTCGGACGCCTCGCGCAGGCGTTCCTGCTCGGTGCGCAACCGTTCGTTCTCGACGCCGTGCTGGCGGAAGACCAGGACCGCCCGCGCCATCTCGCCGACCTCGTCGTTCCGTTTGGCGCCGGGAACCTCGACGTCGAAGCGGCCCTCGGCCATGACGGTCATCGTCTTCGTCATGCCGTGCAGCGGACGGTTGACCTGCACGGTGATGACCCATGTCGCCAATGCTGCGATCAGCGCCACGGCGAGCAGCAGGGCGACGCTGACCGTCAGGTCGGCGCGGGCCGTCTCCGCGATGCCGTCCAGGAGCGCCTGCACCTCCCCCGACGCTTCCTGCTGGGCTTCAAGGATGCGGTCGATCCCGGCGGTGGCCGCCGCGAACCACTGCGCGCCGTTGACCGGATAGGCCTGCCCCTTGGCCGAAGCGTCGAAGACGGTGACGCGGGTGGCTTCGAACTCGCCGAAATAGGCGCGCTCGATGGCCGTCACGCCGCTCCCCACGCGCGAACTGAAGCCATCGGCCAGCTGGAGCAGGGTCGTCCAGCCGCTTTCCACATGGCCGCGCGCCCGGGCGACCGTTTCCAGCTGGGCCGGCGTGAAGGGCTTGCCGCCGGCCACCACGCCGCCGACCATGCCGCGTTCCCGGCCGGCATACTCGCTCATCTCCCACAAGGCGTTCTTCAGTTCGAAGGCACGCCGCACCGAAGCGCCGAGCACCGGGCCGCCATCTTCCACCGCGCCGCGCAGGCGCTGGCTGGCAATGATCAGCGCGCTGACCGACGGGAACCAGTCGCGCCGCAGCTCCGCCGTTGCCTCGCCACGGGCCAGCGCCTCGTCGAACTGGCGGCGCAAGCCCTCGACCTTGGCGAAGGCGGCGCGCGCCTCTTCGGCGACCTTGGCGGTGGGGGGGAGCAGGGCCAAGTCCGTCACCGCGCGCAGCGCGTCGGCGTAGGCCGCGTCGGCGGCGCGCCGCTTTGCCGAAACGGTGTCCTTCTGGGCGGCGCTTGCCGCCTTCAGGTCCGACAGCATGGTGTTGGTGGTGCCGCGCTCGACCGCCCAGGCCCCGGCGGCGGTCAGCAGCCGGTCCGACACGCCGTTGATCGTCCGCACCTGCTCCGCCACCCGCAGGGCGTCGAGCGCCGACATCGCCCGATGTCCCGCCACGACCATCAACATGGCACCGAGGACGGCGATGAGTGCCAACAGTTTCGCGCGGATGGTCATCAAGGCGGCTCCAGCAAAGCCCCGTCTTGCGGCGCACCGATTGCGGTGCCCGAGCGGGGGACGTTCCAACGTTCGAACGTTATGGGGGTAGGTCGTGCACAGATGGTAAAAACGATGGCCGATGACCCTGCGCGTTCTGTCGCAGGTCTCTGGCGTTCATCCAGCTCGACGGTCGGAAGGAGCGCGCGCAGTTTGGCTGCAAGCGCGGAAGTCAACGCAACCCCTGGCTGTTCAGGTCGGCGGGATCCGGCCGAGCCACCGTTGTGCGTCATTGTGCGGATTGTGCGGCGAGCTGCCTCTGCACAATGGGTCTGGAGACCGGATTTGTGTTCCGGAACAGCGTGTTGCCGTGATTTTTGGGGTGCGGCCGTTGTGCATCCGTGGCAACAGCCCCCGCGTTAACCAATGCAACACCGTGCAACGCACGACAGGGACATGTTGCACGGCAGGTGGCAAAGGGGACGGGCGCGCCTGACGAAGGCGCGGATTCACGACGCAGTGCGGGCGTTGACGGGGACGATGGTAGTGGAAGGCCAGGAACAAAGCAAGATCGGTGCCGGCCGCATTGGAGGCAATTGCCGTGCGGGGTCCCGTATGCCCTGTTGCGGGCCGTGCCTCAACAGCGCAGGGTTCACGGACGGTCGGGACGGGGCTGTGGGATTTGGCCCCGCTGGCTGTTGTGAAGTGTTGCGGAGTCGGCTTCATGAGCGGACGCGATATCCTGGTGATCGGCGCATCGGCCGGCGGCATCACGGCCCTGCGGCGCCTGTTCGCCGACATGCCCGCCAGCGCCAAGCCCACGGTGTTCGTGGTTCAGCACATGAGCGCGGGGGTGAAGAGCGTCCTGCCGGAATTGCTGGCGCGCTGCGGCTGGCTGCCCGCCTTCCACCCGCGGGATGGGGAACCGGTCCGTCCCGGCTGCATCCACATCGCCTTGCCGGACCGGCACCTCCTCGTCAAGAACGGCCGGACGCTGGTGCGGCGCGGAGCGCTGGAGAACCGCACCCGGCCGGCCATCGACCCGCTGTTCCGCTCCGCCGCCGTGGAATACGGCCCGCGGGTGATCGGCGTCATCCTCACCGGCACGCTCGACGACGGGACGGCGGGCCTGCTGGCGGTGAAGCGGTGCGGCGGCGTGGCCGTGGTGCAGGATCCCGACGACGCGGAATGGCCGGACATGCCGCGCAACGCGCTGGCGCACGTTCCCGTGGACCATTGCGTGCCGCTGGCCGGCATGCCGGCGCTGCTGGCCCGCCTGATTGCGGAACCGCACGGCCCGCCGGTGCCCATACCCGACGACATCGTGGTGGAAGCGTCCATTCCGGAAAAGGAATTCAACACGTTGCCCGAGGACACCGACGTGGTCGGCCGGCCGAGCACCCTCGTCTGCCCGGATTGCGGGGGTGCCTTGTCGGAGGTCGGCGACGGACCGCTGCTGCGCTACCGATGCAAGGTTGGGCACGCCTACAGCCCCGAAACCCTGGCCGCCGCGCAGCGGGAATCGATCGAGCGCGCCCTGTGGGTGGCCCTGCGCGCCCACGAGGACCGCGTCGTCCTGTTCCGCCGTCTTGCGGGGAACGCGCGCAAGCATGGGCACGAGCGCGCCGCCGCGAGCTGGACGAGCAGCGCCGATGAGGCCCAGAAGAACGTCGATCTGCTGAAGGCGGTGCTGGCGGGGCATTCCGGCGGCAACGCATCGGACGCCACGTTGGCCGGCGAGGATTGATATCGGCGGGCACTGGACGTGTTCATTCGCCGACCGTATGAGGCACCGAGCCGTTTGCGCCCTGCGGCTGTTGGGGGGCCATGGAATGCCGTGCCCTTATTGTGATCGGAGCATCCGCCGGTGGACTCAGCGCGCTGGAAACGCTGGTCGGCGGCTTGCCGCGCGATCTGGAAGCCGCGGTCTGCGTGGTCCTGCACATCGGCAGCCGGCAGAGCATCGCCCCGGCGATCCTTGACGCGGCCGGGCCGCTGCCCGTCGCCCACGCGGTGGATGGCGAACCCATCCAGGCTGGGCGCGTCTATCTGGCCCCGCCGGACCACCATCTGCTGGTGGCGCCGGGCTGTCTGTACCTGTCCCGCGGTCCGCGGGAGAATCGCACCCGCCCGGCCATCGACCCGCTGTTCCGGTCATCGGCCCACAGCTACGGCCAGCGGGTCATCGGGGTGATCCTGTCGGGCACGATGAACGACGGCACCGCCGGATTCAGCGAGATCAAGCGCTGCGGCGGCACCTCCGTGGTGCAGGATCCGGCGGAAGCCCGCTTTCCAGGCATGCCGCGCAGCGCGCTGCTGAACGTCGCCGTCGATCACTGCGTCCCGATCCTGTCGATGGCCGGGCTGCTGGTCCAGCTGACGCGCGGACAAGCGACGGGGGGACAAGCGACGGGAGGGCCAGCGGCCCGATCATCGTTACAAAGCACGGGGGGCGCGGCAACCCCCAAGGAGGAATCGGGGATGGAGGGAGACTTCGAACTGAACGCGCCGGCCACCTTGACCTGCCCGGAATGCGGCGGGGCGATGAAGGAGGCGGCCGCGGATTCGATGCCCTACTACACCTGCCACATCGGGCACCGCTTCGGCGTCGAGGCCATGGACGAGGCGCAGTTCCGCATGATGGAACAGGCCCTGGAGGTCGCCGTGCGCGCCCTGAACGAGCGCGCGGCCCTGTGCGGCCGGCTGATGGTGACGGCGAACCGCAAAGGGCACAGCCTCACCGCCCAGCGCTGGGAAAGGGCCGGGCAGGAAGCCCGGCAGCGGGCCGATCTGCTGCTTCAGATCCTGCGTCAGGATTGGACGCGCCCGCCCCCCGACCCGGAGGAGAGCGCGACCGGCTGTTCGTGAGGAAACCAGCGTTTCCTCAACCCCGGCCCCTCAACCCCGGCCCCTCAACCCTGGCCCTTCGCCTCCGCTTCCGCATCCCGGTTGGAGCCGACGCGCTGGCGTTCGGTGGTGTCGTGGACGATGGCGACCAGGATCGGGGGCTGTTCGTGGTCGAAATACTGGAAGCAGACCTCGGCCGGGTAGGGGCCGCGGTGCCGGCTTTCCAGGGTGGTTTCGACGACGATCTCCTTCTTGCTTCCCGACAGCAGCGGGGCAACGAGGGTTTGGAACCGCTGCTCCGTCACCTCCGGCATCAGGTCGTGAAGGGCGATCTGCTTCAACTGGTCCACCGAATAGCCAAGCTTGGTCTCCGCCCCCCGGTTGACCAGAAGGAAGCGGAAGGTCGCCGGATCCAGGAAATAGACCTCGTTCAGGGATTCGCCGATGACGCGGCCGAGATAGCCGGCGAAGGTCTCGGTCCGGGTCTGTTCGGTGATGTCCTCGATGATCAGGATGACGCCGCGCGTCTCCTTGGATTCGTAGAGAAGCGGGGACAGGCGGACGCACCATGTGTTGGGCCGGCCGCGGCGGTCCATAC
>JAEZPL010000141.1 GCA_023413605.1 Pseudomonadota bacterium | reverse complement strand
CGTCGGGCGGCTCGGCCGCGGCGGTGGCCGCGCGCGCGGCGCTGGGCGCCACCGGCACGGACACCGGCGGCTCCATCCGCCAGCCCGCCGCCTTCACCGGCATCGTCGGCATCAAGCCGACCTACGGCCGCTGCTCGCGCTGGGGCGTGGTCGCCTTCGCCTCGTCGCTCGATCAGGCCGGACCGATGACCCGCACGGTCGAGGACGCGGCGATCATGCTGCGCTCCATGTGCGGCTTCGACCCGAAGGACAGCACCTCGGTCGACATGCCGGTGCCGGACTTCCGCGCCGCGCTGACCGGCGACATCCGCGGCCTGAAGGTCGGCATTCCGAAGGAATACCGGGTGGAGGGCATGCCCGCCGAGATCGCCGCGATCTGGGACCAGGGCATCGAGTGGCTGAAGGCCGCCGGTGCGGAGCCGGTTGAGATCAGCCTGCCGCACACCAAATACGCTCTGGCGACCTATTATATCGTGGCCCCGGCGGAGGCATCGTCGAACCTTGCCCGTTACGACGGCGTGCGCTACGGCCTGCGGGTCGAGGGCGGCAGTCTGAAGGACATGTACGAGAACACGCGTGGCGCCGGCTTCGGCAAGGAAGTCCGCCGCCGCATCCTGATCGGCACCTATGTGCTGTCGGCCGGCTATTACGACGCCTACTACAACAAGGCCCGGCAGGTGCGCACGCGCATCAAGTGGGACTTCGACGAGGCGTTCAAGCAGTGCGACGTCATCCTGACGCCGACCGCTCCCAGCACGGCCTTCGCCATCGGCGAGAAGATGGACGACCCGATCCAGATGTACCTGAACGACGTGTTCACGGTTCCGGCCTCGCTGGCTGGCCTGCCCGGCATGTCTGTGCCGGCGGGCGTCGGCTCGGACGGGCTGCCGCTGGGACTCCAGCTGATCGGCCGGCCCTTCGACGAGGAAACCGTGCTGCGCGTCGGGCAGGTCATCGAAAAGGCCGCCACCTTCACCGCCACCCCGCCGTTCATGGCCTGAGCCGGACGAGAGAGTAGACCGATGTCGTACATTCAGGGCGAGACGGGCGATTGGGAAATCGTGATCGGGCTGGAGGTCCACGCCCAGGTCATTTCAAACGCCAAGCTGTTCTCGGGGGCCGCCACCGCCTTCGGTGCGGAGCCGAACAGCCAAGTGAGCTTCGTCGACGCCGCCTTCCCCGGCATGCTGCCCGTCATCAACGAGCACTGCATCGAGCAGGCCGTGCGCACCGGCCTGGGCCTGAAGGCGCAGATCAACCTGCACTCGGTGTTCGACCGCAAGAACTACTTCTACGCGGACCTGCCGCAGGGCTATCAGATCAGCCAGTATCTGCAGCCCATCGTCGGCAAGGGCGAGATCATTCTCGACCTGCCGGACGGCTCCACGCGCACGGTCGGCGTCACCCGCCTGCATCTTGAGCAGGACGCGGGCAAGTCGCTGCACGACCAGCACCCGTCCAAGACCTACATCGACCTGAACCGGTCGGGCGTGGCGCTGATGGAGATCGTGTCGGAACCGGACATGCGCACGGCGGAGGAAGCCGGCGCCTATGTGCGCAAGCTGCGCTCGATCCTGCGCTATCTCGGCACCTGCGACGGCAACATGGAGGAAGGCTCCATGCGCTGCGACGTCAACGTGTCGGTGCGTCGCCCGGGCGAGCCCTTCGGCACGCGTTGCGAGATCAAGAACGTCAACTCGATCCGCTTCGTCATGCAGGCGATCGAGTACGAGGCGCGCCGTCAGATCGAGATCATCGAGGAAGGCGGCAAGATCGACCAGGAGACGCGCCTGTGGGACACGACGAAGTTCGTGACCCGCTCCATGCGTTCCAAGGAAGAGGCGCACGACTACCGTTACTTCCCCGATCCGGACCTGCTGCCGCTGGAGCTGGAGCCGGAATGGGTGGAGGACATCAGGAAGACGCTCCCGGAACTGCCGGACGACAAGAAAGCGCGCTTCATCAGCGAGTACAAGCTGTCGGCCTATGACGCCAACGTGCTGGTGTCGGAGAAGGCGAAGGCCGACTTCTACGAGGCCGTGGCCAAGGGCCGCGATCCGAAGCTGGCGGCCAACTGGGTCACCGGCGAACTGTTCGGCGCGCTGAACAAGGCCGGCAAGGAGATCGAGGAAAGCCCCGTTTCCGCCGAGAATCTGGGCGGCCTGATCGACCTGATCGCGGACAACACCATCTCCGGCCGCATTGCCAAGGAGGTGTTCGAGGCGATGTTGGAAACCGGCGAAAAGGCCGCGGACATCGTCGAGAAGAAGGGCCTGCGTCAGGTCACCGACACGGGCGCCATCGAGGCTTCCATTGACGGTGTGCTGGCGGCCAACGCCGACAAGGTGGCTGAGTTCCGGTCCGGCAAGGACAAGCTGTTCGGCTTCTTCGTCGGCCAGGTCATGAAGGCGACGCAGGGCAAGGCCAACCCGGCCCTGGTCAACGAAATCCTGACCAAGAAGCTGAAGGGCTGATCGATCGCTGCCGTCACGCTCGCCATCATGGCGAGCGTGACGGGCGAGCGCGACGATAAATCCGTTGATTTTGTACTCCCGCCGGTTTCCATTTGGGCCGGCGGGAGGCTCCATGATTGAAAGCTGGCTGGCCGTTGCGCTTTTGGCCTTGTGTACCGGTGCCCTGGGCGGGGCGCTGGTTGGCTGGCGTTTGGGACGCCGGGCTTTCCCATCGGCCGAAGCCCCTGCGACGGAAACCCTTGCGATGGAGGCCGATGTCGAGGCGCGGTTGCGCGCTCTGCTCGACACGGCGCCGGTCGGTGTGCTGATCAACACCCGCGACGGCACGAACCTCTATCACAATGCCTGCGCCGCCGCTTGTTTCAAAATCAGCGATACGGAGTTCGCCCGCGACGGCATGCTCGCGCTCTACGCCGATCCGGAAGAACGCGCCCGCGTCATCGAAACCCTGTACCGGGAGGGGGCCTTTCACGGCCGCGAGGTTCTGTTCCGGCGTGGCGACGGCGATATCTACAGCAGTTCGATGAGTTCGACGGTCATCGACTATGCGGGGCAGCGCTGCCACATCAGCTGGTTTTACGACCTGACCGAACAAAAGCAGGCCGATGCGGTCCGCCGCGATCTGGCCGAGCGGCTGGAGATGGCGTTGGACGTGACCAACGCCGCCGCTTGGGATGCCGATCTCCTGGCCGGCACCTGCTGGTGGTCGGACACCCTTCCACGTCTCTTGGGCTTTGCCGACGTGCCGCCCATGCCGCCGGACTTCTGGGTGTCGCGCCTGCATCCCGACGACCGCGGTCGGGTCTTGCAGACCATCGATGCGCATTTGCGCGGCGTGACCTCGGCCTACGCCTACGACTACCGGTTGCGCCACGAGGGGGGCGGCTGGGTGTGGATCGCCGCCAGGGGGCGAGCGATTCGCGACGCCGACGGGCGGGCGGTGCGCTATGTTGGCATCATGACCGACATCACGGAGCGCCGGCGCCAGGAGGAGCGGGTGCGGGCCAGTAAGGAACGACTGCTGCAAATTCTGGAAGCAAGCCCCATCGCCGTGAACATCACCCACCAGGACGGCGAATGGGTGTTCTGCAACGCGCAGTCCGAGGCGATTCTCGGGCGTCCACGGGCCGAACTGATGCGCACGCCGCCGCGTGACCTCTACGCCGATCCGGCCGACCGCGCGGCCCTGATCGCCCGGCTGGAACGGGAAGGCCCCTTCCGCGACGCGGAAATCCAGTTCCGCAAGCCGGACGGATCCATCGTCTGGACGCTCTCCTCCTGGGGCCAGATCGAACTGGACGGCAGCGCGGCGCTGCTCACCTGGCTGTACGACATCACCGACCGCAAGGCGGTCGAGGCGGCCATGGTCGCCGCCAAGGAAGAAGCGGAGAACGCGTTGTCCGAATTGCGCGCCGCGCAGGAAAGCCTGATCCAGGCGGAGACGATGGCCTCGCTGGGCCAACTGGTGGCCGGGGTGGCGCACGAGATCAACACGCCCATCGGCATCGGCCTGACCGCCGCCAGCCACATCGCCGAGCAGACGCGCGTCTTGCGCGACCATTTCAACGCCGGCACGCTGAAGAAGACCAGCCTGGGCGATTACATGGACAATGTGACCGAGGGCGCGCGGCTTCTGGTGGCCAACATCAACCGCGCGGCGGCGCTGGTGCAGAGCTTCAAACAGGTGGCGGTGGACCAGACCTCCGGCGAGCGGCGGACCATCGACCTGCAAACCTACATCGACGAGGTTCTGTTCTCGCTGCGCCCGCGGCTGAAGCGCACGCGCCTGACCGTTGTGGTGGACTGTCCGGAAGGGCTGGCGATGGACGGTTTCCCCGGCGCGCTCAGCCAGGTCCTGACCAACCTCGTCATCAACGCCATCGTCCACGCCTATCGCGACGACGATACCGGCACGATTTGCATCGAGGCCCGGCCGGACGGCGAGGATTGGGTGGCGCTGGACTTCACCGACGACGGCTGCGGCATCCCGCCGGAGCATCTGCCCAAGGTCTTCGAGCCTTTTTTCACCACCAAGCGCGGGGAGGGTGGCTCGGGCTTGGGTCTGCACATCGTGTTCAGCACGGTTCGGGACGTGCTGCGCGGCACGGTGTCGGTGCAGTCGGCGGTGGGGCAGGGTACCCGATTCGCGCTACGCCTGCCGCGCGTCGTCCCGCAGCCCTCCGAATCGCCAGAGGACATCACCCTGCCGGTACCCTGACGGGCTTGCCGTCAGGCCATATGAAGGTCGTGGAATTGCAGATGCTTCGGGCGTCTACCGCGGCGCTTTTGTGCGGTGAAGTCCGTCAATGCCCCGTTTTCGCCCCGCATCTCGGCCGACAGTTCCTGAACGCAGCGCATCAGCAACTCCTTCTCGCGCAGATCCTCGCGGTCGGTGATCTCCAGGCAACTCAGCTTGATTTCGACAAGATCGATCAGGGTTTCGGCGCAGCGGCGTGAAAGGCTCATGGCATCCTCCATCACCAGAATTTTCTTGTCATCCTATGGTGCCACGGTAACCCGATGGTCATTAAAATTTAGATAAAATTTTATAAATATTCTTTATGCTGTTCCCGTGAGAATTTTTGCTGCGTAAGCGTTGACAGGCTCCTGCTGGATCGTTAGAACGCACGAACGCCAGCGGCGCCGTCAAGCGCCGACCCGGTTGGAGGGGTGGCCGAGAGGCTGAAGGCGGCGGTTTGCTAAACCGTTATAGGGGCTCAAACCCCTATCGTGGGTTCGAATCCCATCCCCTCCGCCATTCCTTTCAAATCAAATACTTAGCTGGCTGATTTGGCGGTTTCCTGGGGCTGCAACCCAGGAGAAACCGTTACAGATGTGCCGGCTTTTGTGCCGGCCCTGGCCGGGACGTACCCCAGATAAATCTCCGTCGTCTTCACGCTGCTGTGCCCCAGGTGCTTGGACAGGGCGTAGATGTCCCACCCGTTCTGCAAGGCCCGGATGGCGAAGCCGTGCCGCAGATCGTGGCAGCG
>JAEZPL010000823.1 GCA_023413605.1 Pseudomonadota bacterium | reverse complement strand
GCGCCTGCACGGCGGCCAGCACGTGGCCGACCATCGGCCGGCCGGCGACGCGGTGCAGGACCTTCGGCAGGTCGGACTTCATGCGGGTGCCTTTGCCGGCGGCGAGAATCACGCAGGCGAGCGGGCGGGCGGCAGGGCGGGACGTCGGCATGGCAGGCTCGGGCGTTGCGGCAGGGCGGTTATGGTCTTTTGATCGAAAATCGGGTGCGCCAAATCATGGATCGTCGCGCATCATGCATCATTGAGTGCCATAGTTGTCGTTCGCAGCCCAAGTCAACTTTTGTGTCAGTCTGTCATATTCATGCCAGACCAGGAGTCGTCAGAACGGCGCAAGTGCCTATGCGCCGGTCGGAGCCCCTGGTTAATCCGGTTTGCGACGTTGCGGCCAGTGCGGTCGCCGCCAGTGCGGTATCCGTGCTATCGAAGCGGGTATCGAATCGCAGGAGTCATTGAGCGGCCTCGGCGACGACGGTCCGCGACGGGAACCCCATCATGAGCTTTCCTTCTTCTCCTCCTTCCGCCATTCCTTTTTCCGCCATCGTCTTCGACCTGGACGGCACGCTGATCGACAGCGCGCCGGACATGACCCGCGTTTTGAACCGGACGCTCGCCCGCTTCGACCGCCCGGCCCTGAGCGAGGCGCAGGTTCGCACGATGGTCGGCGACGGGTCGGCCAACCTTGTGCGGCAGGCTTTCGCGGCGACCGGCGGGCCGCTGGATGACGAGACCGTGCAGCCGGTGCTGCACCATTACCTCGACGCGTATTTCGAGGATGCGGAGCCATCGCGGCTCTATCCCGGCGTGGCAGAGACCCTGCGGGATCTGGCGGGGCGGGGCGTTCGTCTGGGGCTGTGCACCAACAAGCCGGAGCGAATCAGCCGCAAGCTGCTGGGCATGTTGGACCTGTCCGACCTGTTCGGCGCGGTGGCGGGGGGCGACACGCTGCCGGTGAAGAAGCCCGACGGCCGTCATCTGGCCTGGGTGGTGGAGAAGCTGGGCGGCGGCACCGCCGCCATGGTCGGCGACAACGCCAACGATGTGAAGGCCGCCCGCGCGGTCGGCATCCCGGTGGTTGCCATGAGCTACGGCTATCCCCGCATGCCGGTTGAGGAACTGGGCGCCGACATCGTCCTGGACCACTTCGCGGAACTGCCGGAGGCCCTGCGGCGGCTGGCAAGGTAAAGGCGAAATGGCCCTGGTGAGGTGCCCATCACGAAGCGGGCAGCGGAGCCGGGGCCGTAGGTCTCATCCTTGTCATGGTTAACAAGCGATTAACGGTGGCTAACGAAAAGTAAATGCCGTTAGATGGGGCATCGATTGGTTGCGATTGATGGAGGACCCCGATGGCTCAGATCCTTGCGTTCCCCGGGAAGACCCAGACCGTCGAATCCAGCCGTGAGGAGGCCGCACGCAGCGTTGCGCGCCGGCAGCTTGAATCGGCGACCGCCGATTTCGACCGCATGATGGCCCATCACAGCGAACTCCAGCGCCAGATGGCCGAATTCAACAGCCTGTGCGAGCAGGCCATGGCCGAGCGTCCCATGGCGGACGTTGTTTACTACCCGGCCTTCCGCGCCGCCGAGCGCCTTTCCGCCTGACGTTTCTCAACGGCCGGTTCCGGGCCATGGCCGCCCGCGTTCACGGCTTCTCCGCCGATGGCCGTTCCGCCGTTTGGGGCGCCATGTTGGCGCTTGTCAGGTGGATGACCACGCTGCCAAGTCCGCTGTCGGTTTCCAGCCGCACGGGCAGGGGCGGACCACCGGGCGTCACCGGAGCAATCCACACATCGACCGGCGCGCGATCCTGCGGGTTGCTGTTGCGGCGCCAGAAGGACTCGTCGGGCTTCCGGTTGTAGCCGGCGACCGGCGTGTAGGAGATGCGGCATTGCCGCGCCGCGCCCGCGAACACTGAATAGCGCGACGCCCCGACCATCTGCATGCCCTGATCCGTAAAATGCACGTCATAGCGCCGCCTCCCGTCGAAGACCGGGACGGTGCGCTGGCATCCCTCGCCCCGGAGGCCGGCGAGCAGCATTCCGACAACTCCGCTGAGCGGATCAAAGGTTGCCCGGCGCAACGTGTCCGGCACCGGGTCGCGGTCGTCCGCGTCCGGTGGGGGCGTGACCTCTGCCCGGACGTTGCCGCGCCCGTCATAGTCCAGCGTCACGTTGCGCGGCTTGCCGCGCAGGGTGCTGACCTGGGTGTGGCGCAGCGGCGTCACGCCGTCCGGCCGGAACGCCCCGACGCTGCGCGCATGGGTTTCCCACGGGAACATGCGCCCGAGGAAGCCGTCGGTAACGGCGTCCACCTGAACGCTGTAGCGATCCCCGGCCAGCGCGAGCCCGGCCTGCGCATCGAGAACCGCGATACCCCCCACATGAACGCGGTAGGTCAGCTGCCATTGCTGGGCCAGGGCGGGCTGGGGCGACAGTATGATCGGCGCCAGGGCGATCATGGACGCGGCCAGGGCGGCGAGCGGGGAGGTCTGCGGGGCGGCGGGAGGGCCGGCTGACCGGGCGGTTGGCGGAGCTGTCACGGCGCGGGATCTCCGGGCTGACGAATTTCTTTCATATCGGTGCGAAACAGATGCTTGACAGGTGGAGGCGAGCCCTTTAGAAACCCGCCTCACCGCAGCGGCGGCAACGACGCGAAAGCGAAACGAGCCAAACGCCAATACGGTTCAAGACCTCGCACAGATCAGTGATCGACGCGATGGTCAAGTTGGGATGGGCGCATAGCTCAGCGGGAGAGCACACCCTTCACACGGGTGGGGTCGTAGGTTCAATCCCTACTGCGCCCACCATCCCAAAGCCTAGCATTTCTGCGGCTTTGCGGGTGGATCCATCCTTCTTCAAAAACAGCAACGGATCAGCTTGGCACACTCTGGGCAC
The DNA here is from genome assembly GCA_023413605.1 of Pseudomonadota bacterium. Lineage (GTDB taxonomy): Bacteria > Pseudomonadota > Alphaproteobacteria > Azospirillales > Azospirillaceae > Azospirillum. Next base: position 2,684 of record JAEZPL010000823.1, on the reverse strand, counting down.
AGAGAGGCGAGCTACATGGCTTCGATCCGTAAGCGCGGCGACAAGTGGCACGTTCAAGTCCGTCGTCAAGGTTTCCCCCATATCACCCGTTCGTTCAATCTGAAGGCCGACGCCGAAGCGTGGGCGCGTCAGACGGAAGTAGAGGCCGACCGTAACGGCCTGTCCGTGGACCCGAGAGCCACGCAGAAGATCACGTTCGCCGAACTGCTCGTCCGTTACCGCGACTCGGTGATGGTTCACAAGCGGAGCAGCGCAAGCGGGACGGACACCCTTAATCTGTTCCTACGCCAACCGTTCGCGAAGCACGCGCTGTCCAGTATCATGCCGGCCACCTTCAGCGCGTTCCGCGACAAGCGGCTGAAGGACGTGAAGGCAGCGACGGTCTGCCGCGAAATGGGCGTGATCCAACGCATGTTTGAGGTGGCGATCAAGGAATGGGGCGTGCCGCTCTCGAGCAACCCGCTGAAGTCCGTGTCCAAGCCAAAGCCAGGACCAGCGCGAGAACGGCGCGTGGAAGGGGAGGCGGAGCGGGATCGGTTGTTCGACGCCGCTGAAGACTGTCGCAACCCGCTTATCGGCCCGCTTTTTCGGTTTGCCATGGAAACGGGCATGCGGCGTGGAGAGTTGGTCGGCATCAGGTGGGAGCACATCGACACGGGACGGCGGACGCTGCACATTCCGAAGACGAAGAACGGCTACCCGCGCACCATTCCGCTGTCGTCGGCGGCGCTCCGCATTCTGGCCGATCTGCCAAAAAGCGACGAGAGGGTGTTCCCGCTGACCGCCAATGCGGTGAAGCTGGCGTGGCGTCGTCTGCGCAAGCGGGCGGGCGCCAGTGACCTACGGTTCCATGATCTACGTCACGAAGCGGTGTCGTCCTTTTTCGAGCGCGGCTTGAGCGTTCCCGAAGTCGCCTTGATTAGTGGTCATCGGGACGCGCGCATGCTGTTCCGGTACACGCATCTACGGGCAGAGGATGTTGCGGTGAAGCTTGCGTGACGTCGGTAGGGCCGAGTTGCCGTTTGTGGTTGCTCGGCCACTTAATCGAAAGCCAAACAGGACGCATGTCACCGTTTTGGTGTCTGCTCCTGAAGATGGGCAACCTGAACCTTGTTCTGGTCTAGGTAATGGAGCCCACTCCTTCCCTCCCTTCCTATTTTTTTGACCCCTGGCGCTTTTCGTTGGAGCGTGCCGCAATGGGAACCCTGGAAGCCAATGCCCGGAACCTGGACCTTATTCAATAGGTGGGGCAAGCTCGCCACCATACGTCAAGACGAAGACCACGCCACGCCTTTCAGGTAGACATCTACGGCTCCACGTCGAACCGTGCTTTTCGATGAGTCATTGGTGCACAGTCGATCTTCGGTTGTGCTGGACGCGACTATGCAATCGATGCATATTAGAAACTTGTTGAGATTTTCAACGGCAGAGGAATTCATGGTTACCAGTGTGCCGCCAACTGGCCCTTATGATGAGGGGCGTCGCACGCGACGGCTGCGGCCGTTTCACGGCTTCACCCAAGCCCAAGTCGCCCAAATTCGCACTTTAAAGAAGCAAGGACTTGACGACGCAGCCATCGCGACGGAACTCGGCGTGGATGTTCACCGAGTTGAGCTGGCTTTGGCAGCATTGCGGACGCGGCGAGCGAGTCCAACTCGGTTCACTGTCAACGTCGGAGACGGAGCGCACCGCTTCATCCGTTCGGAACAACAGGGTGCCGAAGCTATGTGGCAGACGGTGGATCGTCTCCTAACTGAACTGCAAATGCTTCGGCGGCAAGCGCGTAATTAAGCGCAGTCAAGATTGCTAGATTGGCGTTTCCACCCAATCATGACGGGAGTGGTCATTACTCCTCCCATGCCCGATCAGCGGCGAGAAGATTGGTGAATGAGTGGGTGAGGGGGCTGTCCGTCATGTAAGCGTTTCCAAACGCACCCGTTGTCCAAACGTTTGGGCAATCGACCAGGGAATTACCGAATGTATCTTGTTGCTCTGCGAATTATGGCAAGCAAACTTCAGCGAAGAGGTTGCATATCCTAAAGTAAATTGCAATCAAGCGCCTGAATTTGTCTGAGTAATGAAGCCCCATCCCCCTCCTTCCTACCACCCTTTCTTGATTCTGGGTTTAAGGTTTACGCCGTAAGACCGAGTCTCCTGGGTCATCGCCTCCGACATTACTTCTTCAAGCTCGGCTTCGTGGCGCTGTTCGACGATGAAGGAGTCATGGACCATCAACACGGGAATGCCCTTGGCCGTGAAGTGGTTCATCACACGCTCGGCGATGTTTGAGTCCTGACGTTGGAGGAACTTCCACGCGCCCGAACAGAGGAATTCCGCGATGGGAGCATGCGTCCGTTCGATGTCGTCCATGATGTTGCGCGGAACCTGAAACTGGTTTTCCAGGCCGGTCTTTTCCCGTTCATCCCGTGCCCATGTGTGCAGTGCGCCCATTGCTCCGCGTCGGTCCTTCGCGTTCAAGCTGATCAGCACAGCTTGCTTGACGACACCCCGCTCGTAACCGTCGATGTCGTATGGGTCGTGGGGTGGCGGCAGTCCCTTCCGCGCGTAGAGCAACGTCGGATGCTGCGCGCTGTAATCCAGTTCGACGACGGGATTGCCGTTGATGCGGATGAATTGGCGCATGTTGAACTTGCTGCCATCCGGATTCGTGTGCTTGGGCAGCG
>JAEZPL010000818.1 GCA_023413605.1 Pseudomonadota bacterium | reverse complement strand
GCATCAGATGCTCGGCCAGCTCCTTCGGATCACTCAGCAGATCCTCGGCCAGGGCCTGATCCTCCTCAGCCGTGGCACCGCGCTTGCGGGTGCCGGCGATGGGGCGGATGGTCACCTTGCCGTCGCGCACGCGCACGAGGATTTCCGGGCTGGAGCCGACGATCGACAGCTCCCCGAAGTCGCAATGGAACAGGAAGGGCGACGGGTTCAGGCGGCGCAGCGTGCGGTACAGCGCCAACGGCGACGGCTTGAACGGAAAGCGGATGCGCTGCGACGGCACGACCTGGAAGATGTCGCCGGCGCGGATGTACTCCTTCGCCCGTTCCACGATCGCGTGATACTCCTCGCGCGTCGTGTTGGAGGTCCAGGCGAGCGGCAACCCGTCCTTGGTCCGCGGCTCCCGCCGGTAGGGAAGGGGACGCTCCAGGTCCGCCACGGCGTCCATCAGCCGTTCCCGCGCATCGCCGTAGGCGGCGCGGGCGTCGACACCCGGCTTCGGCCAGACCGGGGTGACGAGCGTCACCGAATCGGTGTGGCTGTCGAAGATGGCGACGATGCTCGGCCGCGTCAGGATGGCGTCGGGGATGCCCAACTCGTCCGGATTGTCGTCCGGCAGCTTTTCCATCAGCCGGACCATGTCGTAGGTCAGGTAGCCGAACAGGCCCGCCGCCATGGGCGGCAGCTCCTCCGGCAGGTCGATCCGGCTTTCATTGATCAGCGCGCGCAGCGATTCCAGCGGCACGGCATCGACCGGCTCGTAGGCGTCGCGATCGTGCAGCGCCTGGCGGTTGACCTCCGCCTGGTTGCGTCGGCAGCGCCAGACGAGGTCCGGCTTGAAGCCGATGACCGAATAGCGGTCGCGGCGCGACCCGGCGCCGCGTTCCGCCGATTCCAGCAGGAAGCCGAAGGGGCGCCCGTCGGCCAGCTTCATGTAGGCGGAGACGGGCGTCTCCAGGTCGCTCACCAGCGTGGTCCACACGACCTGTGGCTTGCCGGCCGCGTAGGTGGTGTCGAAGGCGGTGAAATCCGGCTGAACCTTCACGGGACGGACCCTCAATCAAGCTGGGAACGGGCAAACTGGGAACGGGCGCTAAATTGCGGACGATCAGTTGTTGGTCGCGAAGAACTGTTCGATCCGCGAGGGGTGGACCTCCACCGGATACTGCTTGCGCAGCGCGTTGCCGAACTCGGTCATGATGTCGCTCTGCAAGCCCTGGGCGAGGATGCTTTCCACCTGCGCCGTGGTCGCGTCCTTGGCCGCCGGGTCGGCCGGGATGATCTCCTTCAGGCGGGCGATGATCTGCGCGTCGGGGGTGGAGCCGGTGACGACCTCGCCGGGCTTCGCCGCGAACAGCTTGGCCACCAGTTCCGCCGTCAGGCCGTCGATGGACTTGGCGTCGCGGGTGAAGGGCGTGGTCATGGAGAACGTGCCGCCGTTCTGGGTGGCGATCTCCTGGGCGGCGCCCTCGGCGCCCAGCTTCAGCTTGGCGGCGATCTCCTGGGCCTTTTCGGCGGCCAGCTTGGCGCGCTGGTCCTCCTGCCAGCCGGCGACGACCTGATCGCGCACGTCGGCCAGCGGCTTGACCTTGGCCGGCGTCACGCCGTCCACGCGCACGGCGAAGAAGACGTTGTTGGCCCCTTCGGTCAGGTTGGAGGTGGCGCCGGAGGCCAGCTGGAAGGCGGTCTTCAGCATGGTCGGGAAGTCGGGCAGGTTCGGGGCGGCGTCCTTGCCGTCCGGGGCCTTGCCGCTGCTGTCCACGGCGGCGATCTTCGTCAGCTTCAGGCCCTGGGCCTGGGCCACCTCGTCCAGCGACGCGCCGCTGGCGAGCTGGTCCTCCACGCGGTTGGCGATGGAGTAGAGCGCGTCGAGCGCCTTTTCCTTCTGCATCTCGGCGAGCAGCTGGGCGCGCACGTCGTCGAAGCTCTTGGTCGAGCCCGGCTGGACGGCGGTGACCGACAGGACGTGCCAGCCGAGGCCGGTCTTGATCGGGTCGCTCGTGGCGCCCTGGGTCAGCGCGAAGGCGGCGTCGCCAAGCTCCGGAAGCTCGTTGCGGGCGACGTTGTCCAGCGTGATCGGATCGACGCCGGCCTCCTTGGAGGCGGCGGTCAGGCCCTTGCTCTTGGCTGCCTCGGCGATCTGCTTGGCCTTCGCCTCGTCGTCGACCAGCGCCATCTCGACGGTGCGGCGCTCCGGCGTGCCGAACTCGGACGCGCGCTCCTCGTAGGCGGCGCGAAGCTGGTCGTCGGGAATCTGGATGTCCTTGGCCAGCGCGTCGGCCGACAGCTGGGCGATGGTCAGCGACCGGTATTCCGGTGCCGTGAAGCGGACCTGATGGTCCTCGTAATAGCGGGTCAGCTCCGCCTCGTCGGGAACGCCGACGTCGCCGATGCTGGCGTTCGGCAGGGTGATGACCTCCGCCACGCGCTTCTCGCCGCGGTAGCGGTACAGGTCGTCCACCAGCGGCTTCGGCGGGGTGACGCCGGCGCCGACCGCGCCGGCCACCAGATCGCGCGCGATCTCGCGGCGCAGGATGGCGACGTAGGCGTCCTCGGTCAGCTGGTTGTCGCGCAGCACGCTGCGGAACAGGGCGGGGTCGAACTGGCCCTGCGGGTTGCGGAAGGCCGGCTCGTTCGCGATGTACTGCTTCACCACCTCCGGACCGACCGAAATGCCCAGGTCGCGAGCGGCCTGATCATACAGCGCGCGCTGGATCAGCGACGACAGCGACTGGTCCAGCAGGCCGAACTGGCGGGCCTGCTCCGTGGTCAGGCTGCCGCCCAGCATCGGGCGCAGCCGCTCCATCTGGCGGCGGAACTCCTGGTCCAGTTCGGCACGGTCGATGTCCACCTTGCCAACGGACGCCACGGTGCTGGAGGTGCCACCCCGGCGGACCATGTCTTCGATGCCCCAGACGCCAAAGCTGAGGATCAGAAGCACGAACAGGATCTTGACGATCCACGAACCGGCGTAATTGCGGATGAACTGAAGCATGGGACCCGAATGAGAACGCGGATTTCGGCCGGGCGGCCGGGCGGGGCATCATAGGCACCCCGCGAAAGCCCGGCAACACCCCATTTCCCCCGCCATTTTCCCTCCGAAAAGGGTGGTCGGAGCAGTGGAAAATGCCTGCGCCGCTTGCTAGACAGGGTTCGCACTTCGCCAAACATCCATAGATCAACGAACAAAGCCGGAGGACCGAACCGCCATGGCCGCACGCCGCAAGCTGATCGCCGGAAACTGGAAGATGAACGGCCTGAAGGCCGACGGGCTGGCCCTGGCCTCCGACCTCGCGGGGCGGCTGAAGGGTGCTGGCGCCGTGCCGTTCGACATGCTGGTGTGCCCGCCGTTCCCGCTGCTGTTCCCGGTGGGCGAGGCCATCGCCGACAGCCCGCTGGCGCTGGGCGCGCAGGACTGCCACGCCAAGACCTCTGGCGCGCACACCGGCGACGTCGCGCCGACGATGCTGAAGGACGCCGGCTGCCGCTATGTCATCCTCGGCCATTCGGAGCGCCGCGCCGACCACGGCGAGACGGACGCCCAGATCGCCGCCAAGGCGGCCGCCGCCCACAAGGAGGGCCTGATCGCCATCATCTGCGTCGGCGAGACCGAGCCGCAGCGCGACGCCGGGCAGGCGGACGCCGTGGTTTCCACACAGCTGAAGGGCTCGATCCCGGAAGGCTCGTCGGCGGCCAACACGGTCATCGCCTACGAGCCCGTCTGGGCCATCGGCACCGGCAAGACCGCCACGCCCGACGACGTGAAGGCCATGCACGCCCGCATCCGCGCGGAACTGGCGGGCAAGGTCGCGGAGCCGGACGCCGTGCGGATCCTCTACGGCGGCTCGGTGAAGCCGGGCAACGCGGCGGAACTGATGGCCGTGGACAACGTCGACGGCGCGCTGGTCGGCGGGGCTTCGCTGAAGGCCGACGATTTCTGGGCCATCGGCACCAGTTGCCGCTAGCATCTCGCGGCGGTCCGCGCTAAAAACAGTGGGCGCGCGCCACGGGCCCCTTAGCAAGGTCCGTGGCGCGCTGTTGGTTTGGGCGACCCTCCGGGATCGCCCCCGCGTTCGAGTGGGCGATCCTTGCTGATCGCCTGGGGAAGGGCTCAAGGGAACGGGTTGCATGGAATCAGTGATTCTGGTCATTCACCTGCTGATCGCTCTGGCGCTCGTCGGGGTTATCCTGATCCAGCGGTCGGAGGGCGGCGGTCTCGGCATCGGCGGCGGCAACATGGGCGGCATGATGACCACCCGGGGCACGGCCAACCTGCTGACGCGGACCACGGGCATCCTGGCCGGCTGCTTCATGGCCACCAGCCTGATCCTGGCGATCCTGGCGGGTTCGCACACGCAGCCGACGTCGATCATCGATTCGATGCCGACCCAGCCGGTTCCGGCGCAGCCCGCTGCCCCGGCCGCTCCCGCCCAGCCGGCCGCGCCGGCGCAGCCCGCCCCGCCCGTCGCCCAGTAAACGCGGCACGGCTCCGGTCGGGTTTGACGTGAGGCGGCCTCCCCCGAAGCCGCCTCTTTCTTTTGAGGACGGTGCCTCAGGCACGGTTCTCGCTCGGGGAACGGAACAGGCTCTCAAGGTCTTCGGACGGACATGACTCGCTACATCTTCATCACCGGTGGCGTTGTTTCCTCGCTGGGCAAAGG
>JAEZPL010000809.1 GCA_023413605.1 Pseudomonadota bacterium | reverse complement strand
GCCGCGGTGACCTGGTGGTCATGGCGGGGCTCCCAACACCCGATCCCATTCCGAACTCGGCCGTGAAACGCCTCAGCGCCGATGGTACTGCGTCTTAAGACGTGGGAGAGTAGGTCGCCGCCAGGTCGCCACGGCCCATGCCGATCACACCGACCGGATGGCTTCGCCGCAACGCATGTCTTCATCACCGCCGTCCCGATCCACACGCGTCCGTCCTCGACACCCGCGGGTTGGGCCGCGGCCTGCGGTCCCTGGACGGACACACGGATTGGGTCCGGAGCGTGGCCTTCAGCCCGGACGGTGCGCTGCTCGCCTCGGGCGGGCATGACAGGTCGGTGCGTCGGCACACTGCCAGGCCACATCAATCATGTTTCAAGCGTGCAGTTCAGTCCCGACGGTTCGCTCCTCGCGTCGGGTGGCGGCGACAACACCCTGCGCATCTGGGAGGTGGCGAGCCGCCGATGCCTCGCGATCCTCGCGTCGCTGCCGGAGGGCTGGGTCGCCTACACGCCGGACGGCCGGTACAAATACGGCGGGGTGATTCAGGGGAGTTTCTGGCACGCCGTGAACCTCTGTCGGTTCGAGGTGGGCGAACTCGACCGGTGGCTGCCGGAGGACCGGCGCCTGCGCCTGCCAGACGACGCCATCCTCGTGCCGACAGCCTGCCAAGCCCATCTTCGCGAATTGGAAGAAGTTTGATCGCCGGCCTTGTGTTGCCGGGGTTGCGCGGAGGGCAGGGTGACGACGGAAGGAGGAAGGCAGCGCATAAGCCATCGCGCGCCAGGATGGATCATAGGTTTCAAAAGCTGTTCAGATGCATTTATTTTCTTGCATTCAGATTTCCTCTCGCCATGGATGCAGCTTTTCGGCCGTGACGAAGGAGGATTGCGTGGTTGAGGTTGCGTCTGTGCAGAGATTCGGTGCGGCGTTGGTTTGCCTGCTCGGCCTAGGGGTTTCGGCGTGCAGCAACACGGCGGTGGACTTGACCTACAATCGGGCGGCTGTCACCGCCAAGCCGGTTGCGGCGAAACCGGTCGTGGAAATGTTGAGCGTGACCGACGCCCGAAAGAACCCGTCCACCCGCATCGGTGCCATTCGGGGTGGATTCGGAAACCCGCTCAAGACGCTGGAGGTCTCCACCCCGGTCAAGGACATCGTCCGGCAAGCCTTCCTCGATGGCCTCGGCGCCCGCGGTCTGTTGGCTTCGCCGGGTTCTGGCGCTTATGGCATCGAACTGACCGTGAAGCGGCTCGATTCCAGCCAGCTCATGCGGCGCGAGGCCCATTCCGACTTCCTGGTCACGGTCATCGACAAGGCGTCCGGCCGTCCGATCTACGCCAAGCAGGTCGAGGACAACCGCGCCGACGGAGAAGCCTCCGGAGCTGGCATCTTCGGCTCCGTCGAGGAGCTACGGGCATACACCAACGACAGCCTGCAAGCCGCCGTCGACAAGGCGCTGGACAACCCCTTGTTCCTCGCCGCGATCGGCGTTCGCTAGAGCAAGTTCCAGTTCAGCGTGAACCGGAACTTGCTCTATGTCTTTGGTCTGCCGAGCAGATTCACGCGTCCGCCCTTTTAGGGCGCCCGCGATCCGCTCCAATTCCTCCGGCGGAACGCCATACGCGCTGCGGCGAGCGTTGGATTCCGACGGTCCGCGTCACCACTTAAGCCCAAGCTTTCGCAAGGGTGTTGGGGGGTGGGCGTGCGGTTCGCGGTCTGCAAAACTCTCGCCCTCGCGACGATGGCTCTGCTCGTGGCTTGCGGCACGGATACGGCCCCGAAGGCGATGCGGCGAGAATTCGTGTCGCCGGCGTTGGGTCAGGATGCCATGACTGCGGACGACGGCATGGAACTGCCCGTCCATGGCTGGGCGGCACGGGGGGACACGCGCGCGGTCGTGATCGCGGCCCATGGAATGAACGACTACGGCGCATCGTTCGATCAGCCCGCGCGTGCCTGGAGCCTGTCCGGCATCGCCACCTACGCCATCGACCAGCGTGGCTTCGGCCGCGCCGGCCAGCGTGGTCTTTGGTACGGCGGTGACCGCATGGCGGACGACCTCCTCACGCTTGCCCGTTTGGCGCACCAGCGCCACCCGGGCGTCCCGGTCTTCCTGCTGGGGGAAAGTGTGGGGGGGGCTGTTGCGGTTCTGGCTGCGGCGCGGGCCGAGCCGAACCTGCTGGCGGGACTGGTGCTATCGGCTCCAGCGATTTGGGGAGTGGGCGCACGGGCTGAAATCCTGTACGGCGCGGCCATGGCTCTCCGCTCCGTGGTGCCGGCTTTCACCGTGCCGCCGCTGTCGGTCGAGAATCCGTCCACGGACGATCCGGTCGTGCTGAAACGGCTGCGCGACGACCCCTTGATCATTCATCGCACGCGCCTCGATACGTTGGCCGGGATTGTCGCCCTGATGCGCAATGCGCGCGAAACGGCCGGCGGAGTGGCTGTTCGGACCCTGGTGCTTCTGGGCGATCTCGACAGGCACGTGCCGCGAGATGGCGTTGCCGCGCTGCTGGAGCGCCTGCCGCAGTTGGGCACCGATTCGGGGACGACGCTGGCCATGTACGACCATGGCCGGCACTTGCTGATGCGATCGCTGAATGGCGGTCGAGTGACCGTCGACATTGCCACCTGGATGCTGAGCCCGGGCCAGCATCTTCCCTCCGGCGCGGATGCGCGCGCCAAGGCTTGCCGGCACCTTTTGCTGGCGCCAGATCGTGTGTGTGCCGCCGATCAGATCGCGACGCCCTCCCACCAATAAGCACAACAAATGCGACAATTGCGCAACTTTGCATGATTGTTTCAAAGTTGCAATTCGAAGCCTCTATCGCTGCCTTTTCGGTGTGTGGTAATGGGCACTAAACTGAAAGGTTGCTTTGGGCCGTCGGCGCACTGGAGTTGAAGCGTGATTAGGCATTCTCGTCATTTCGGCCCCGGCCTTTGCGGTGCCCTGCTGGCCATGACAGTCGCTTTGGGTGGGTGCCAGCGCATGCAGCCCATCTACTCCGTGCAGGGGCACGCCATTCCGGCCGCCGCACAGAAGCTTCCGCTCAGCTCCATTGAACGCACCATTTACGAAGCGGCGACCGCGCGCGGCTGGAACGTGAACCGGGTGCGGCCGGGCCTGATGCAGGCCACGCAGAAGTGGCGAGACCACTCGGCAACGGTGAACATCGTCTACTCGAACGAGAGCTTCAGCATCGACCACGTCGGTTCGTCGAACCTGAAGGAGCAGGGCGACCACATTCACCGCGCCTATAACAAGAACGTTCACGCGCTGGAAGACGAGATCGAAAAGCGTCTGTACCGCGCGAGCTACTGACCGGCGGCCTGAGAGTGTCGATGATGAGCGCCGATCTGCGCTTCTCCGTCCTCGATTGGTGGGCCTGGGCGCCTGGGCGCGCCGGCCGGGCGGCGTGGTATGATTGGGCCGGGGGCCGACGCGACGCTTCGGACGAGCCGGAGTCGCCGTCGTTGCCCATGATGCTGCGCCGGCGCACCACGCCATTTGGACAGAAGATGGTCGCTGGCGCGCTCGCCTGCGGGCCCTTCGCCAGCTATGCCCGGTGCGTGCTGGCGTCGCGCCATGGTGAATTGTCGCGCACGCTGGGGATCCTTCGGGCGCAGTCCGAGGGGGAGTTGCCGTCCCCCACCGAATTCAGCATGTCGGTCCACCACGGGCTGGTTGGGCTCCTGTCGATCCACACCGGCAACCGGGCGGGACACACGGCGCTGGCCGCAGGGCTTGACAGTTTCGGCTTCGGCCTCCTGGAGGCGCTGGCCGGGCTGGCCGACCGGCCGGGGGAACCGGTCCTGCTCGTATATGGGGACGAGCCGTTGCCCGACGCCTACGCGTCTTTCCGCACGGGCGACGAGGTGGAACTGCCGCTGGTCGTCGTGCTCGCGCTGGGCGCTGCCGCGGAGGGCGAA
>JAEZPL010000807.1 GCA_023413605.1 Pseudomonadota bacterium | reverse complement strand
TCGTCCAGACGCGCCGCCATGGCCTTACTCTGCCGCCTTGGAGGCGCGGGGAAGGGCGCGCCGGTCCATGTCGCGGCTCAGCAGACGCTGCACCGCCGCCGACGCGTCGCCGAGCTGGGCGCGGTAGCCGCCGATGGAGCGGGCAAAGGCGTTGTAGATCACCACCGCCGGAATGGCCGCGACGAGGCCGATGGCGGTGGCGAGCAGCGCCTCGGCGATGCCCGGCGCGACCACGGCGAGGTTGGTGGTCTGCGACTTCGCGATGCCGATGAAGCTGACCATGATGCCCCACACCGTGCCGAACAGCCCGACGAAGGGGGCGGTGGAGCCGATGCTGGCCAGGATGCCGGTGCCGCGCATCATGCGCCGCCCCTCCGCCGCCTCGATCCGATCCAGGCGGGAGGCCGCGCGCTCCTTCAGGCCGTCCAGCGACGGCGCGTCGGCGGACTGGTGCGCCTCGGCGATCACGGCGCGCACGAAGGCCGTGGCTGGACCCTTTTCGAAGCCCAGCGTCTCCGCCGCCTGGGACAGGGAGCGGGCCTGCTCCAGTTTCACCAGCGCCGCGCGGGCATTGCGCTTGGCCTTGGACAACTCCAGCGACTTGGCGACGAAGATCGTCCAGGTTGCCACCGACGCCAGCACCAGCCCGATCATCACCGCCTGCACCACCGGGCTCGCGGCGACGAACATGCCCCAGGGCGACAGGTCATGCGGCAGCATGGCCGATGCGACGGGGGCAACATCCAGGGGAGCTGTGTCCGGAAGCCCGACGGCCGGAAGCCCAGTGGCCGGTAGATTTTCGGCCGGCACGCTGGGGGCCGGGGCGGCCGCCTCCTGCGCCCACGCGGCCCCGGCGGACAACAGCGCGCCTGCGCCGGCGATCAGGGCGAAGAGACGGGTGTGATACGCGTTCGGCATCGGTGGTCTGATGTCCCTGCTGCTGGTGTCGCCTTTGTATAGTGCGAACGACTCGCATTTGCACGATCAAATTGGCGGAACGGCAGCGAAGGGGGGTGCAGGGGTGTCAGCCCAGCTATCGCCGATTGTCTATTGCAGCTTGAAGGTGTTGCGCAACGACCCGTCGGCGTTGACCATCTGGTAGGAGCCGTTGGCGATCCTGTAGATGTCCATGCACTGTTCCCGCGGGTCCTGGTCCAGCGTCAGGCAATAGCGGTCGCCGGCCACCTTCCAGTTGCCGTAAAGGTTGCTCTTGCCGCCGGAAATCAGAATGCGCCCGTCGGGGCCGAAGGTGTTGGTGTAGGACCGGCCGCGCGCGTTCGTCAGGCCGATGGTTCGGCCCGTCAGCAGGGACGAGATCTCACTGCCGTTGAGGCGCACGGACGTCGGCTTCTGGTATTCCTGCTCCAGCGCCGCGCAGGCCGGCAGGGCGAGGAGGAGGGCTGCGGCGGCAAGGCGGGCTCGCATGGCACGCATGGGACAATTCCTCCGCTTCAACGGTGACGCTGAAGCAAAGGTGGCGGCCGCGTAGGCCCCGTCAAGAATCCCTATGCGAAGGCGTCGCATCGCGGCGAAAGAGCGGGTGCGGTCCATCACCGCATGGAGAACAGCTCCTGGTGGAACCGCTCCTGCACGGGCAGGCCATGGGCGGCGAAGTCGTTCCGCAGCGCCGCTCCGAAGGCGGTCGGGCCGCAGAACCAGATGCTCGCGTCGCGCCACTGGGGCACCTCCGCGCGGATGCGGTCGCCGGTCAGGCGGCCGTCGCGCGCATCGATCAGCACGTGAAGGCGGATGTTCGCGGCCGTGGCGTCGACGGTGAGCTTGGCGAGCGCGTCCTCGTCGACCTCGGTCGTGGTGTGGAAGAAATCGATGGTTTGCGAGGAAGGCCGAGGGTCCATTGCGAACTGCTTCATGCGGGCGATGAAGGGCGTCACCCCGATGCCGCCCCCGACCCAGATCTGGTGGGGGCGGTCGTCATCGAAGGTGAAACAGCCGTAGGGACCCTCCACCGTCAGGCTCTGCCCGATGCGGAGCTTGTCGCGCAGGCGCCGCGTGTGGTCGCCCAACTCCTTGATGATGAAGGTGATGCGGCGGTCCGTGTCGTTCCAGGCGGACGCGATGGTGTAGGGATGGGCGCCTTCCGCCCGATCGGACATGGCGAAGGCGAACTGGCCGGCCTTGTGGCCGGGCCAGCCCCTCGGCACGTCGACCTCGGCCTCCAGCACGCGCACGCCCGGATAATAGTGCAGGTTGCGGATCGCGCCGGGCACCTGCCGGTCGGCCGCGACGCGGCGCAGCAGGACGACCACCCCCGCCCAGGTGCCGCAGGCGAGCAGCAAGGCCAGAACGATGCCGAGCGGCGTCGCCCAATAGGAAAATTTGGTCAGCACGACGGCGTGGAACACCAGAACCAGATAGGTCGCCGCCAGCAGCCGGTGCGTCTTGAAAAACTGCCGGTAGGGGAACCGCTCGATCAGCGCCAGCGCGATCAGCAGCACGGCGGCGTAGAAGGCCCACTCCCCGATGCTTTCCGCGGTGCCGCGCAGGCCCGACAAGGTCTGCTCGATGGGATTGTCCGGGATGGCGCGCGGGCCGCGCGCGGGCCGCACCAGCCAGCCCCAGCCGACCGCCCAACGCGTTCCCTGCACCCACAGCCAGTGGACGATGGCGACCACCAGCGCGGCGATGCCCAGCCATTTGTGCAGGCGGTACATCTTGTCCAGGCCGCCGAACCAGTGCTCGGGCCAACGGGGGCGCAGGGCCAGGATCATCGCCACGCTCATGCAGCCGACGGCCAGCACGCCGCTGTACTGGATCATGAGGGAGCGGACCGGAAAGAAGCCGGACGCCCGGAACACCGCCGGATCTGCGGCGAGCCAGAGGACGGTCAGCAATGCCAACAGGCCCCACAAGGACAGCTTGATCTTCTGCATGGCGACCTTTTCCGTGTCGCGTTGCCGATGATGCGGTGCGGATCCTGATGGTTCGCCCGAAGACGCCGGGCGGCAAGGGAATTTGGGCAGGCTCCGCCGTATTGGGTATGGGCCGGGACGCGGGCTACGGGGATGCAGGCTATGAGGGCGGCCGCGCCCGCTCCAGAAGCAGTTCGGCGATGACGAAGGCGGCCAGCCGGGCCAGGGCGGCATCGTCCCGACCGGTTTCGGCCTGCCAGCGCTGATGCTGGTCCAGCGCGCGGCGCAGCAGGTCGGCGCGCCGCTGCGGCGGAACCGCGCCCAGCGCGATGTCCAGGCTGGTCAGGTAGGGCGGAAACTCCTCGCTGGGGCCGGTCAGGCCGCGTTCGCGCCCGTCCGGGTCGAACCAGACCTCGGCGGCGGCGGTGTCGTCGCTGGGCGGGATGACCATGCCGCCGACATAGCCGGTGGGCTGCACGACCTTCCAGCCCTTCTTGCTTGGCCCCTTGGTCCAGCCGAGCGCCTGCGCGACCTCCGCCGTCGCGGCGCGTGTCGGGGCCTGCCGGGTGATGCGGTCGATCAGCGCGGTGGGGTCGGGTGTCATCGCGGGCCTCCGGTCCATGAAGGGTTGGACTGAACCGATTGTATGATCGCCTTCGTACAACAGGTGCGTCCAGCATGACGATGGTAGCATTCGGCCAAACCATCGAACGACGGAACATTGAACGTCGAACCACGAAGCGAGGCGAGAGAGGCGGGTGAAGGTGCTCCTTGGGTTTCTGCTGTTGCTGGTCCTGCTGCTGGCGGGGCCGGCCTTCGTCATTGCGTCCGGCACGGCGTCCCTCGGCGTCGACTGGACGCGGGCGGACCGTCGCCCCGTCGGGCTGGCGCCCGATCCGGCCACGACGCCGGAAGCGGTGGTCCAGGTCTATGCGGCGCGCGCCCTGTCCTGGCGCGGCGCCTTCGGCGTGCATCCCTGGTTCGCGGTCAAGCCGGCGGGCGCACGTGCCTACACGGTGTACGAGGTGATTGGCTGGCGGGTTTACCGCGGGCTGCCGGCCGTGTCGGTCAGCAACCGCGACCCGGACGGTCGCTGGTTCGGATCCCAGCCGGCGGTGCTGGCGGAACTGCGCGGGGCGGCGGCCGAAGAGGCCATCCCCAAGATCGCGGAGGCCGCGCAGAGCTATCCCTACGCCGCCGAATACCGGCTGTGGCCGGGCCCGAACAGCAACACCTTCGCCGCCTGGGTCGGGCGGGCCGTGCCGGACCTGCGGCTCGACCTTCCGGCGACGGCGCTGGGCAAGGATTATCTCGGCACCAGCGTCGTCGCGCGGGCGCCCAGCGGCACCGGCTGGCAGGTCAGCCTGTTCGGCGTCGCCGGGCTGCTGGTCGCCGCGGAAGAGGGGGTTGAGGTCAACCTGCTCGGCCTGACCGTCGGCGTCGATCCGCGGGACTACGCGATCAAGCTGCCCGGCATCGGACGCCTCAGCCTGCGCGCGTCTCCCGCCGTCCCCGACGCGGTCGAGGGCGGGACCGTGCCGCCGGGGTGAGGGGGATGCAGGTCTCTCATACGGCCGGCGCATGAAGAGTTCCATGATCGGCCGGCCGTATGACCCTCTCGCACATTGCTGTGCAATGTGCTGTCGGGTTTGTACCGAAGGCGTTTGATGGAACTCATCAAACGCCTTCGGTA
>JAEZPL010000757.1 GCA_023413605.1 Pseudomonadota bacterium | reverse complement strand
GTGCAGGACCGTTCCCGCGCCGCGGCGCGCGCCGTGCGTGCCGATCCGCGCGCCCGTGCGCTGGCCGACGCCGAAGGCCTGCCGCTGCCGGGCGACCGCCCGCGGGGGAGGGTTGCCGCTCCATGAAGCGTGTCCTCCGGCTGCTGCTGGTCGTGCTGGCGGTGCCGATCGTTGCCTATGCGCTGCTGGCGGCGGTGGTCGGGCGTGACGGCGTCTGGTCCACGCTGTTCGGCCCCGGCAACCGCGCGCCGGTCGATTTCGCGACCCTGGTCCTGCCGGACAGCCCCAACCGCTTCCTCGTCTGCCCGCCCGGCCGCTGCGCCGCACGCGCCGACGCCGAAAGCCCCGTCTACGCGGTGCCGCCGGAGCGGCTGCGCGCGGCCTGGCTGGGAGTGATCGAAAAGAACGGCGGCAGGCTTCTGTCCGTCGAGGGCGAACAGATCGAAGTGGAGGTGCGGACGCAATGGCTGCGTTTCCCCGACCTCGTCACCGTTCGGATTTTCCCGCAGGGCACGGATCGCGCCTCCGCCGCGATCTACAGCCGCTCGCTCTATGGCCATTCCGATTTCGGGGTGAACGCGGCGCGCGTGCGGGCGTGGAAGGCGGAGGTGGAGACCGGTCTGGCGGCCGGGACGTGATGCGCCCTGCGACGCCTCGTGTTGCGGTGGCTTTTCTGATGGCGGCACCGGCCTTCTTGATGGCTGCGCCAGCGGGGGCCGCCGACCTGTCGGTCGCCGTCGGCAACGTCCGCAACGACCATGGTCTGGTTCGGGTGGCCGTCTGCACCCCGGACACCTTCACGAAAAGCGGATGCCCCTTCACGGCCAGCGAGCCGTCCCGGCGCGGTCAGGTCACGGTGACCGTGCGCGGCATTCCGCCCGGCACCTACGCCGTGCAGGCCTATCACGACGAGAACGAGAACCGGCAGATCGACCGCAATTTCTTCGGCCTGCCGGAGGAAGGCATCGGCTTCAGCAACGACGCGCCGATCCGCTTCGGCCCGCCCAGCTTTGCCGACGCGGCGCTGGCCATCGGCGACGGGGGCGGAACGACCGCCCTGACCCTGCGCTATTTCATCGAGAGCGGAAGCGGCTCCTCAGGGCGTTGAGCAGCGGCCCCACCGCCACCCGCCGGTCCCCGTGGGCGAGTCTCAGCCACGCCAGCAACAGGGTTTCGTCACTCTCCCCAAAGGGCTCGTGGTGCGGACGGAAGCGGCCGGGGCTGACGGTGACCGTCTTCACCTGGGTCATCTCCAGAAGGCCTTCCGCTCCGCGCGTCACGCCCCAGCCGCTGCGCCTGCGTCCGCCGAAGGGCAGGCGCGGGTCGGCGGTGGGGGCGATCAGGTCGTTGACCGTGACGGACCCGGCGTCCACCCGCAGGGCCAGCGCGCGGGCCTCCGCCTCCGGCCCGAAGATGGAAGCGCCCAGCGCGTAGGGGCTGCGGGCGGCAAACGCCAGGGCCTCTTCCATGTCGGCCACGGTGACCAGCGCGAGCACGGGGGCGAACACGTCTTCCGACAGCAGGGCCATGTCCGGCCGCGCATCGGCTAAAACGAAGGGGGCCAGGGCGAAGGGGGCCAGCGTCGGTTCGTCGGTCGCGGGCGTCGGCCCGATCACACGGGCGCCCTTGATCAGCGCGTCTTCCACCAGCCGCGCGAGGCGCGCACGCACGGTCAGCGGGACGGGCGCGGGCGGCAGGGCGGCGATCCGCTCCGTCAGGGCGCGTTCCAACGCCTGCGCATGGTCCCGAGTCACGAACACCCGGCGCGGCGCGATGCAGGTGGCCGAGCCGTTGAAGCGCAGCCCGAAGGCCAGCGCCCCCGCGACCATGCGGGCGTCGGCGCCGGGCAGGACGAACACCGCGTCGTTGCCCGACAGCTCCATCGTCGCCGGTGTCAGCGTTTCGGCCAGCCGCCCCATCACCCGCCGCCCGGTCTCGGCGGAACCGGTCAGCACGACCTTGCTCACGCCGGCCTCGATCGCGGCTTCGGCCTCCGCCGGGCTTTCGCCCAGCATGGCGAACAGCCCGTCCGGCAGCCCGGCCTGCGCCAGCCAGCGCGCCAGGATCTCCATCGGCGCGGAGCAGCCGGGGGCCGGCTTTACCAGCACGGCGTTGCCCGCGGCCAGCGCCTGGACGGCCTGCACCCCCGCCAGCAGCAGCGGGTAGTTCGACGGCGCGATGACCAGAACGGTGCCGAACGGTTCCCGCCGCACCTCCGCCGACACGCCGAACAGCCAGCCCGGCCGGCCGCGCGATCCCAGGCGGCGCGGCTTCAGCAGGGCCGCGGCCTCCCGTTCCAGGAAACGGCAGGCATCGGCGAGCGGCAGCACCTCGGCGGCAAGGCTTTCGGCCCGCGTCCGGCCGGGGCGGGAGGCCAGCGCGTCGAGAAGCGCGTCGGCGCTCCCCGCGATGCGGCGACGCAGGCCGGCGATGGGGGGCAGGCGGTCGGCAACCGGGCGCTCGCCCCAACGGGCTTGAGCGGTGCGGGCGGCCGTCAGCGTGCGCGTTAGCCCATCGGGCAGTGAGGCCCACTCCTCTTGGGTGTGGTTTCGACTGTGATCCATTTGCGACCGCCCTCCGTAAGCAAGCCTGAGTTTTGGTCATCGGGCGCGTTTGCCAAGTGCGCCTTTCCGCAAGGGGGGAACGACGGTATGCATCGACGGGTGGTCATCATCGGCGCGGGACCCGGCGGTCTGGCCAGCGCCATCCTTCTGGCGCTGACCGGCGCCAAGGTCACGG
>JAEZPL010000733.1 GCA_023413605.1 Pseudomonadota bacterium | reverse complement strand
CAGGGCGACGGTTTCGCCGGCCTTGACCTCCAGCGACACGCCGTGCAGGGCGGCGGTGCTGCCGTAGGAGACGTGCAGGCCGTCCACCGTCAGAACGGGGGCCCCTTCGGCGGGAGCGACGGCGGGGGCGGGGGTTTCGGACAGGAGCGTCATGCGGCGGCCTTTCCAAGATAGGCCTCGGCGACCTCCCGGTTTTCCAGGATGTCCGCCGGCTTGCCCTCGGCCAGCTTGCGGCCGAAGTTCAGGACGACGATGCGGTCGGACACCGACATGACCAGTTCCATGTTGTGCTCCACGATCAGCAGCGATTCGATGCTGCGGCCGACCAGCGTCTTCAGCACGGCGCCGAAGGTCGTGGCCTCGTGGCTGTTCAGGCCGGCGGCGGGCTCGTCCAGCATCAGAAGGCTGGGCTTCGCGGCCAGCGCGACGGCGACCTCCAGCAGGCGCAGCTCGCCGCAGGACAGCAGGTTGGCCGGGGCGTTCATGCGGTGCGACAGGCCCATCATCTCCACGATGCCGGCGGCGCTTTCCCGCGCTTCCTTCTCCGCGCGCCGCACCCGCTCGCCGGGGAAGAAGGTGGCGAGCAGCGACTGGCGGCCGGCCATGTAATGCCCGGTCAGCACATTCTCGAAGACCGTCAGGCGCTTCATGACGTTGGTCTTCTGGAAGCTGCGCACCAGGCCCAGCCGCGCGATGGCGTAGGGCTTGCGGTTGGTGATCTCCTGCCCCTTGAAATGCACCTGCCCGTTGGTGGGGGCGTAGAAGCCCGTCAGCATGTTGAAGCAGGTGGTCTTGCCCGCCCCGTTGGGGCCGATCAGGCCCACCGTCTCGCCGGGCATGATGTCGAAGCTGAAGTCCTTCACCGCCGTGATGCCGCCGAAGGTCATCGTCAGGTTGTCGGCGCGCAGCAGCGGGGATGTGTTGGTGCCCGCACTCATACGGTTTTCTCCCTGGTCGAGGGGGTGATGGCGGGCTTGGCGCCCTGCTGCTCGCGGCGCTGCGCGATGAAGCCCATCAGGCCGTTGGGCAGGAACAGAACGACCGCCATGACGACAAGACCGAACAGGGTCAGCCGCAGCTCCTGCATCTCGCGCAGGTATTCCTCCAGCAGGGTGACGATGACGGCGCCGGCCAGCGGCCCGATCAGCGTTCCCTTGCCGCCCAGCAGCACCATGATGATCATCGTCACCATGAAGGGGAACTGGAACACCTCCGGCCCGACGAAGGAGATGTAATGGGCGTAGAAGCCGCCGGCCAAGCCGGCCAGGAAGGCGCCCAGGACGAAGGCCTGCATGGCCGTGCCGAAGGGATCGACGCCGATGGACTGCGCCACGTAGCGGTTTTCCCGCACCGCGACCGCCGCCCGGCCCGTGTTGGAATGGACGAAGCGGTAGGAGAGGTACAGCGCCACCGCCGCGAGGCCGAGGACGATGTAGAAGAAGGTGCCCTTGTCGGTGATGCCGTGCTGGGTGATGCCGGCCAGCCCCATGGGGCCGTTGGTCACGGGGATCCAGTTGTTGGCGACGATGCGCAGCACCTCCGCGAAGGACAGGGTGACGATCACGAAGTAGGGGCCCTGGAGCCGCAGCGTGATCGCCCCGATGAAGCAGCCGAAGACGGCGGAGATCACGCCGGCCAGCGGGATCGTGATCCACATCGGAAAGCCGAATTTCGTGGACAGCAGGGCCGCCGTGTAGGCCCCGGCGCCGAGGAAGGCGGTGTGGCCCAGCGAGAATTCGCCGACATAGCCCACCACGAGGTTCAGGCTGTTCGCCAGGATGGCGTAGAACATCGCCATGACGGCGAGGTGCAGAAGATACTGGTCCGTCACCAGGAACGGCAGCAGCGCCGCCGCCGCCAGGAAGGCCAGGATGATGTTCCGTTCCAACGTCATGTCACGCCCTCTCCGCACGGATCGAGAAGAGGCCCTGGGGCCGGAACAGCAGGATCAGGATGACCAGGACGAAGCCGATGACGTCCACCATGCCGGTGGCGACGTAGCCGCCCCACATGGCCTCCGCCACGCCCAGCAGCAGGCCGCCGGCGATGGCCCCGGCAAAGCTGCCCATGCCGCCCAGGATCACCACGACGAAGCTTTTCAGGCTGATGAGGCCGCCGACCGAGGCCTGCGCGGAGTAGATGGAACCCAGTAGCATGCCCGACAGCGCAGCGAGAGTGCAGCCCAGCGCGAAGGTCGCGGCGTAGACGTTGCCGGTGCGGATGCCGGCGAGGCTGGCCGCCATCGGGTCCTGGAAGGTCGCCCGCATGGCCGCGCCCAGCCGGGTCTTGCGGATGATCAGGTGCGCCCCGGCGATCAGGAGGATGCCGACCGCGACGGCGGTCAGACGCAGCTTGGTGACGGCGATGGGGCCGAAGAACAGCGGCCCTTCGGTCATGGCGCCGGCCACCTTCATGGGCGCCGGGCCGACCACCAGAAGGGTGACGTTGACGAGGAAGATCGACAGGCCGATGGTCAGCAGGATGCCCGGCTCCTCCCCCTGGCCGCGGACGCGTTCGATCAGGAAACGGTCCACCAGCCAGCCGAAGGTCGCCATCACGCCGGCCACGACGACCAGCCCGGCGAAGAAGTCGAGCCCGAGGTAGGAGGTGACGAACCAGCCGGTCACCCCGCCCAGCATGTAGAACTCGCCATGGGCGAAGTTCACCACGCGCATCAGGCCGAAGATCAGCGTCAGACCAAGGGCGGACAGCGCGTAAAACACGCCCATGACCAGCCCGTTGGTCAGGAACTGCAAAAAGAGATCCATAGCGTTCCCGCTCGTGTTTGGCGCGGATCGGGTGGCCCCTAAAGCGGATTGTGATCCGCTTAGGACCGCGACTGCGGTTCCGGCCTCTCGCGGGAACTTCGTTCCCGCTGGCGGCAGGCGGATGCCAAAGGCATCCGCTGAGAGCCGGCGAATGAGGCCATGTGAGTCTAAAGCGAATAGCAATTCGCTTTAGGGAAGCCACCCGGCCGGCGATCAGTTCGGCGCGTCCACGGGGGTGGAGGCGATGACCTTCGGCATGCCGCCTTCGACACGGACCAGCACCGCGTCGAAGCCGTAGGCCTGGCCCTTGGCGGTGAACTGGTAGACGCCGTTCGGCGCCACGTAGCGGGTCTTGAACAGGGCCGCGCGGATCGCTTCCGCGTCGGTGCCGCCCGCCCGCGCGATGGCCTGGGCGGTGATGTTCAGCGCGTTGTAGCCGGCGGCACCGTACTTGCCGGGCTTCACGCCGTACTTCGCCTCGTAGTTCTTCACGAAGGTCTGGTTGCGCGGCGATTCCATGCTGGAGGCGTAGGGAACCGCGGCGTGGATGCCTTCCGCCGCCTTGCCGGCCAGATTGATGAAGTCGGCGGTGGCCCAGGAACCGACGCCGAACACCTTGGCGTCCAGGCCCATTTCACGGATCTGCTTGACCAGGATGGAGCCGTCCTGGGTTTCCGCGGCGACGAAGACGCCGTCCGGCTTGGCCGCGCGCAGCTTGGTCAGCAGCGTGAAGAAGTCGGTGGTGCCGTGGTCGAAATACTCGGTCAGCACGGTCTTCACGCCCAGTTCCGACAGGTCGCGCGAGAATTCCGCGACGCCGCCGCGTCCCCAGTCGTCGTTGACGCCGATGTAGGCGACCTTGGTGAGCTTCAGGTCGTTGGCCAGGATCTTGGCGAAGGCGCGGGCCATCAGGGCGTCCGTCTCCGCGGCGCGGAAGAAGTAGGGGTTGCCCTGTTCCGTCAGGGTGGCCTGCGAGGACACGCCGGTGATCAGCGGAATCTTGTACTTCTGCGCGACCGGCATGATGGCCGCGGTGGCGGAACTGCAGAAGGCGCCGACGATGGCGGCGACCTTGTCCTTCTGGACCAGCTTTTCCGTGGCGTTCACGGAGTTGGCCGGTGTGCACTGCCCGTCTTCGATGATCAGTTCGATCTTCTTGCCGAGGATGCCGCCGGCCGCGTTCATCTCCTCGACCGCCAGCCTGGCGCCTTCCACCACGGACTTGCCGTTGTAGGCGACCGAGCCGGTCAGCGGCTCGACCATGCCGATCTTGACGGTGTCCTGAGCCTGCGCCGGAACGGACGCCGCGATGCCCGCGGTCAGCAGGCTGCCCAATACGAGTCTCTTCATCTCTCCCTCCGCTGCGACGGTGACCTGTTCACGATTGCCATCGACGATTCCCTGTCCGATGCCGGTCCCCGCTTGGAGCGGGGCATTGAGCGCGGCATCGGCCAACACGGGGCGGCATCGTCGTTCTTCGGATGCCGTTCCCGATTTTATTATACGGTCAATTAATTATCAGGGATGCTAATGGCGGCATCGCCGCGCTGTCAATCGGTTTTCCGGTTCAACGGATTTTCCGACCAACGGAACGTTGGGAGGTGGGCTCTGCGCCCGATTGGGAGAGGGGAGGGCTGCGGCTTACCGCAGCGACTCCAGCGTGGCTCCGTTCGGGCAGACCTGCGCGTGCTGCGCGGGCGAAGCGCCTTCGGCGATCAGGGTCTTGCAGACGCGGGTGTTCCGGCAGCAGGCGCAGGCGCGCTGCATGTCGTGCATCACGTCGCCGCGATCGTGGTCGAGCGCTTCCGCATCGATCCCATAAAGGTCAATGGCGGCGGGGAGGAGGTCCTGCACGTGGGTGGCGTGCATGACGGCCGGCAGATCCTGTTCCGTGATGCCGGCCTCGGCCAGGATGCGGCTGCGGTCGCGCGGATCCAGCGCCATCAGGGAATCGAGCTGGCGGAAATTGCGCCAACCCTGGACGAGCTTGGCGCACCAGCCCTGGGGCTGCGCGGTGGCGGTGTGGACCATGGTGTCCTCCGGGATATTAAGCGTTCGCCTAATATCCCGGATTCACGGATGGGCCGCTTTGATGTGGATCAGATTCGACAGCAATCAAATGAACGGTCGCGCTCAGCCGGTCGATCGAGCAGGCTGCGGACCTCGTCGCGCTCCTCCTCGCGCAGGGACCGGGGCAGCGTCATGTGGAAGCGGAACCCGTCGAAGACGTAGCTGCGGACGATGGTGGACGCGGTGACCGACGCCCAGGCCAGGGGCCACCTGCGCGCCGACCACCACCTGGACCTGCGCTGCGAGGCGTCCTGCGCCAACATCCTGCCGCTGTTCGGCGCCCTGGCCGACAACCCGCTGGTGGGGCCGGCTTTACAGGCCGGCCTGGACCACCGCCTTCAGGCGCGTGAGGAAGCGTTCGGCCTTGGCGAGTTCGCTCAGTTCCACGAACTCGTCGGGCTTGTGCGCCTGCTCGATGTCGCCGGGGCCGCAGACCACCGCCGGGATGCCGACCACGCTGGTGAAGAATGCGCCTTCGGTGCCGAAGGCCACCTTGCCGTGCCCGTTCTGCTCGGCCAGCCGCTTCACCAGCGTCACCTCCTCCAGATCCGGCGGCGTGTCGAGCGCGGGGGAGTCCGACAGCGGTTCCCACGAGAACCCGGCGTCGGGGCGGACGGCGCGCATCTCCGGCTCCAGCGTCTTGTGGGCGAAGTCCTGCACCTCGGCCAGCATCGGTTCCACCGGGTGGTTGGCGAGGTGGCGGAACTCGAACTCGAAGGACGCTTCGGACGGCACGATGTTGCGCGCCGTGCCGCCGCTCATCACGCCGGTGTGCACGGTGCTGTGCGGCACGTCGTAATCGTAATCGAACGGACCTTCCTCCGCGAAGCGGCGGCCCATGCGGCGCAGGTAGGCCACCACCTCCGCCGCGTATTCCACGGCGTTCACGCCTTCCGGGGCGAGGGAGGAGTGGCAGGCGTGGCCGTGCACGCGGCAGCGCAGCGACAGTTTGCCCTTGTGGCCGACGATCACGCGCATGCGCGTCGGTTCCCCGACGATGCAGAGACGCGGCTTGACCGCCATGCCGGCCAACCGATCCAGCAGGCCGCGCACGCCGATGCAGCCCAGCTCCTCGTCGTAGGAGAAGGCGTAGTGGATGGGGGTGGCGAGATCCGATTCCAGGAACTGCGGGGCCATGGCGAGCGCCACGGCGACGAAGCCCTTCATGTCGGCGGTGCCGCGGCCATAAAGCTTGCCGTCACGTTCCGTCAGCGTGAAAGGATCGCTGGACCAGTCCTGGTCGTCCACCGGCACCACGTCGGTGTGGCCGGACAGGCAGACGCCGCCGCGGTCGGTCGGGCCGATGGTGGCGTACAGGTTGGCCTTCGTTCCGGTGTCGTCGAACACCAGCCGGCTCTCCACGCCCAGCGCCGCCAGATAATCGCGGACATAGTGGATGAGGTCGAGGTTGGAGTTGCGGCTGGTCGTGTCGAAGGCGATCAGGTCGCGCAGCAGCGCGAGCGTGCGCGGAGTCACGGCTGCTGGAGCGCCGCAGTCCATCGCCGCTCCTCGATCCGTCTTGTCGAAAGTCTCTTCGTTCATGCGAAGGCGCCGGTTGGTGTCCACCTGGGTTGACGGCAAGGTCATACCCCATGCCGCCCGGCGTTTCACGCGCCAGTGGGGCGGGGGCTGGGTTGCAGGAGCCACCACTCTGCGCGGCGGCGGATTCTGCATTGTGCTGAGCAAATGAAGGCGGGGTTGGCTGCACTCCGTCCGCTGTTTTCCCGCGTGAGAATCCCCGAAGAAGCAAGCCCGGGCCTGATATGGACGAGGACGGGCCATGACCCAACTGCCGGAGATCGACCCCAGCGCCGTGGTGCGCAATTCCGACTTCGGGCGGTACTCCTGCCTCGGCCCACGCTCCATGGTGGCGGACGGCGTGCCAAAGCGGCTTATCATTCGCTTTAAATTCATATGGCCTCATTCGCCTTCCTGGCCGGCCTGCGCGATCCGGCCCAAGCAGCCATGGCGGCGCAGGCCATAAAGAGGGTGCCTTGCGGGGGAGCGGCCAAACGCCCACTGGCGCGGCGGGCGGGTTGGGGATAGCTGTGTCGGGGATGGCTGCGCGGTTCCGGTTGCGGCCGGACTTGCCTGCTCCCCCATGGCGGCCCCATATGGGAGGGCGATCACCACGAGGCTCTGATGACCGACACGCCCAACTTCCAGAACCCCTTCTTCGAGACCTGGACCACGCCCTTCGGTCTTCCCCCGTTCGATCGCATCCGCCCGGAGCATTTCGCGCCCGCCTTCGATCACGGCATGGCCGAAAACATCGGCGAGATCGAGGCGATCACCGCCGACCCCGACGAACCGACCTTCGCCAACACCATCGAAGCGATGGAGCGCAGCGGCCGGTTCCTGACCCGCGTCGGCAACGTCTTCTTCAACCTGACCGCCAGCAACACCAGCGACGAACTGGAAGCGATCGCGCGCGACTACGCGCCGAAATTCGCCCAGCATTCCATGCGCATCGCGCTGGACCCGGCGCTGTTCGCGCGGGTGAAGGACCTGTACGACCGGCGCGAGCGGCTGGGGCTCGCCCCCGACCAGATGCGGCTGCTGGAACGCCAGCACCTGGGCTTCGTGCGCAGCGGCGCGCTTCTGCCGCCGGAGCAGAAGGCCCGCATGACCGCGATCACCGAGCGGCTGGCGACCCTGCACACCCTGTTCGGGCAGAACGTGCTGCACGACGAGA
Source organism: Pseudomonadota bacterium (assembly GCA_023413605.1). Classification (GTDB taxonomy): domain Bacteria; phylum Pseudomonadota; class Alphaproteobacteria; order Azospirillales; family Azospirillaceae; genus Azospirillum. Next base: position 6,578 of record JAEZPL010000733.1, on the reverse strand, counting down.
AGGACTGGCAGCTGGTTCTGGAGGAAGGCGACCTTGCCGGCCTTCCCGACTTCGCGCGCAACGCGGCGGCGCAGGCGGCCAGGGAGCGCGGGCTTGAGGGCAAGTACGTCATCACGCTCGCCCGCTCCTCGGTCGAGCCGTTCCTGACCTTCTCGGCGCGCCGCGACCTGCGGCAGGTCGCCTATGAGGCCTGGATCCGGCGCGGCGAGCATGACGGGGAGCACGACAACCGCCCCCTGATCCGCGAGATCGTGGCGCTCCGGGCCGAGCAGGCGGCGCTGCTGGGCTACAGGACCTACGCCGACTTCAAGCTGGACGACAGCATGGCGAAGGACACCTCGGCGGTCGAGCGCCTGCTGCTCCAGGTTTGGGAGCCGGCCAAGCGCAAGGCCGCGGCGGAGCGCGCCGAGCTTCAGGAAAGCGCCCTTGCGGAAGGCATGAACGAGCCCATCGCCCCGTGGGACTGGCGCTATTACGCGGAAAAGGTGCGGCAGGCCAAGTACGACCTGGACGAGGCGGAGGTGAAGCCGTACTTCGTGCTGGACAACATGGTCCGCGCGGCCTTCGACACCGCCGGCCGTCTTTTCGGCGTCCGCTTCACCGAGCGCAAGGACCTGCCCGTCTATCACCCGGACGTCCGAGTCTATGAGGTGACGGAGGCGGATGGCCGCCATGTCGGGCTGTTCCTGCACGACAATTACGCCCGATCCGGCAAGCGCTCCGGCGCCTGGATGAGCAGCTACCGCGACCAGGAAAGCTTCGACGGCGAGGTCGCGCCGATCATCGTGAACAACAACAACTTCGCGAAGGGCGAGCCGACCCTGCTCAGCTTCGACGACGCGGAGACGCTGTTCCACGAGTTCGGCCACGGCCTGCACGGCCTGTTGAGCCGCGTGCGCTACCCCTCGCAGTCCGGCACCTCCGTCCGCCGCGACTTCGTGGAGTTTCCGTCGCAGGTCTACGAACACTGGATGAGCGCGCCGGAAACGCTGCGGACCTACGCGCGCCATCACCAGACCGGGGAGCCGATTCCGGAGGATCTGCTGCGCCGCCTGCTGGCCGCCCGCAACTTCAACCAGGGCTTCGGCACCGTGGAATACACGGCGGCGGCGCTGCTGGATCTGGAGTTCCACACCATGGAGAAGGCCGACGATTTGGATGTGGCGGCCTTCGAACGCGCGGTGCTGGACAAGATCGGCATGCCGGCCGAAATCGCCGTGCGCCACCGGCCGACCCATTTCCAGCACCTGTTCGCCGGCAGCGGCTACGCCGCGGGCTACTACGCCTATCTCTGGGCGGAGGTGCTGGACGCCGACGGCTACGAGGCCTTCTCGGAATCGGGGGACCTGTTCAACCCGGACCTCGCGGCGCGTCTGAAGACCATCTACTCCTCCGGCGACACTCGCGATCCCATGGAGCTGTACATCGCCTTCCGCGGCCGCAACCCGCAGATCGAGGCGCTGCTGAAGCACCGCGGGCTGGTCGACGCGTAAAACGGAAGTGATGGAGCGGGTCTGATACGGCCGGCGCATGAAGAGTTCCATGATCGGCCGGCCGTATGACCCTCTCGCACATTGCTGTGCAATGTGCTGTTGGGTTCATACCGAAGGCGCGAAGGGCGGGAAGGTTCCCCGGTGCAGGAAGCACGTCGTGATGAATCCCAAACCTATCGTGCCATTCGGGCCATTAGACTTGGCAGGACCGAATGCGTCAGCCAGGGGCGGAGCTTCACCATCACGACCGGCAGCAGGAGCAAGGCCGCGGTCGCCCCGGCGTGGGCCACGACATCGGTCGTCAGTTCTTGAAAGCCGTTCCGCCACAGCAGGACTCCGCTCACCACGCCGGATGCCACGCTGGCGATCTCGCCCAGCGCCTGCGAGGCGTCGAGGCCCCAGAGCGGGTTGGCGGTGGTCGCGCGGTCGCCGAGTTGGCGCAGCCGCAGGGCAAGCCGCCGGGCGGAGTCGGCGTCGAAACGGCCGCTGTCCACCTCCTCGCGCGGCAGGGCGACCAGCACGTCGCCATCGGGCTGGAGCGTGACCCGAACCGGGGCCGTCCGCAGCCCGTCCGGCCGCGGGCCATTGACCGGAACGCGCAGGACCAGTTCGCGCCCGCCATGGGCAAAGAAGCGGAACAGGATCGCGATGCCGCGCCGCCGACCGGGCAGAAGCGCGGCGTTTCCCTGGAGCAAACGGCCCGCGGCGTGCGCCAGCGCGCCCCGGCGCCAGTTCCAGGCGTGCGGAAGGCCGTGGGTCAGGCTGTGGCGAAGGCGGCTACCCCGTGTCTCCCACCAGGCTGTTCACGGCCTTTCCCGCGAATCGCCCCAGAGCCTCGACCATGAAGCTCCAGTAGCGGAAGGACACGTCGACCGCGTCCCGGTGGACGCCGATCATCGCGCTGTTCTCCGCCGTGTCGCGGCCCTTCAGCACGCGGGTCACCACGTCGCCGTCGATCTGGATGGTGGACTGCATGATGACGACCTCGGTTCCCACGTCCCACGCCTTGCGGATGGTGACGATATCCGCGGTCTTCAGGTCGGGAATGCGCCGGGTGTCCTCGTCCATGCCGCGCAGGTAGCTGACCGTGTCCAGGCCGCGCCGGCGCAGGATGTCGTTGATCTGGTCGGAATTGCGCTGGATGCGCATCAGCACCGGTGTCGCATCGCGGTCGATCCGCCCGGCCGCGGCGACGACCTCCGGGCCGGCCCCCGGATTGGTGGCGACGTCCCGGATCCGGTCCTGCATTTCCCGCAGCCAGCTTGCCGCCTCCCGCAGGGAATCGAAGATCTGCACGGTGGTGCCGCGGTTCGGGTCGTTGCCGGGCAGGTCGCGGCCGATGAAGTCGGGGATGTAGCGTCCCGGCTTCGCCGCCCCCGGCGGGGCCGTGAAGGGCGCCCGTCCCCAGTCGAAGCTTTCCGACAGGGCCGCCGCCCAGGGATCGAGCGTCTTCGCCTCGCGGTTTCCGAAGACGTCGATCTGTTCACAGAGGAACACATAGTATTCCTGCGCGATGTCGATCAGCGCATCCCCGGCCAAGGGCATCTTTTCGGCCGACATCCCAGACTTCAGAACCGTGTTGATTTCGAGCGTCAGCAGGCTGCGCGCGAGGTCGACGAACTGGGACATCGGCCACCTTCAAAGGAACAGTATCAAGCGCGCCGGACCGTCAGTTGGACCGGCCGGAGAGTTGGACGGCGAGGTCGCGCACGGCCTTCAGGTTCGTGCCGACGATCTCGTTGCTCTTGGTCACCTGGGCCAGATGGAAGTTCGACAGGCTCTGATAGGCCGTGTTGGTCGCGAAATCGCGGCTGATCAGGTTTTCGATGTCGCCGGTCACCAGATTGACCTGGGTCTGGAAGGCGTCGATGGCGGCGCCGGTCTTCGGGCGGACCGTGAAGGTCGGCTTGGCCGGGTCGTCCTGCACGGTTTCGATGTCGCAGACCGCGGTCACGACCCGCAGGGTGGTCAGCTGGTCCAGCTTGTCCGCGATGGTGTTCAGCAGGGAGTTGGCCTTGCCCTGCTCGTTCTGGACCACGGCGGCGGTGCTGGGCGGCGCCGGCGGGGTGGTGACCACCGGCAGATTGGTGGCGCCGGTCTGGACGGTCGGATCGACGGCGGTGTCGGGCATGTGGGCACCCTCTTGAATGGAGATGGCGCAACTATACCAAAACTCTCTCAAAAGTCGATAATCGCGCGCAATCAACGATCATCTGGAAGCAAATACAATCGAATGCTATTTGAGGCGGAAGCTTGGGCGTTCGCATGCAATCGGCCGTGTATCGGGTGAGGGGGCTCGCGCACAGCCCCGTCGCAAGTGGGGCGACGTGGAACTCTTCCGCGCGCCATGGCTTTCATGCCTGACGAAAGGCCGTTATGGTCGCGTCCCAAGAAACGTGAGGGAGACCCCATGGACGCCGACTCCATCCGCGCCGCCTACCGGCGGTACGCCCGCTTCTACGACCCTGTGTTCGGAAACCTGCTGGCATCCGGCCGGCACGCCGCCGTCAAGTGGATCAACCGGCGCGGCGGCCTGCGCGTGCTGGAGGTGGGCGTCGGCACGGGCATCTCCCTGTCGGACTACCGCAAGGACAACCGCGTCACCGGCATCGACCTGTCCAGCGACATGCTGAAGGTCGCGCAGGAGCGCGTGGACCGCGAGCGGCTGGAGAATGTCGAAGGCCTGCTGGAGATGGACGCCGGCAAGCTGGCCTTCGCCGACGGCAGCTTCGACCTCGTCGTCGCCATGTACGTGATGACGGTCGTCCCCGACCCGCAGGGTACGATGCTGGAGCTGGAGCGCGTCTGCAAGCCGGGCGGCGACATCCTGATCGTCAACCACTTCGCCGCCGACAAGCCCGGCGTCCGCCGGTCCGTCGAGAACTGGATGGCGCCCTTTTCCAAGAAGCTGGGCTGGCGTCCGGACTTCACGCTGGACACGCTGATGTCCGGCTCCCGCCTGAAGGTGGAGGAATTGCAGACCGTCCCGCCCTTCGGCCTGTTCAGCCTGCTGCACTGCCGCCGTCAGGCCGAGGCCCTGGCCTAGGGTCGGGAACCCGGCCGCAGCCCCGGGGTTTCCAATCCGGTGTCGAACGGATTGGGGTCCTATGGCGCGGCTTTGGGCGTTCCTTCTCGCCGGGGTGCTGACGGCGCCCGCGGCCTTTCCCGCTGCGGCGGCCGGGGTGACGGTCACGCTGGCCTGCAGCGGGCTGGGCATCGCGTCAGACCTCTGCCGGGACGGCGCGCGGACCTGGGCGGAGCGGACGGGCAACGAGGTCCGCTTCGTCTCCCCGCCGAAGGGAGCGGGGGAGCAGCTGGCGCTCTACCAGCAGCTTCTCGCCGCCGGGGCGGCGGACATCGACGTCTTCCAGATCGACGTGGTCTGGCCGGGCATCCTCGGCTCCTACTTCGTTGATCTGCGGGAAACGGTCGATCCGGCCACCATCGACCGGCATCTGCCGATGATGATCGAGGCGGCGACGGTGAAGGGGCGGCTGGTGGCGCTGCCCTGGTTCGCCGACGTCGGGCTGCTCTATGTCCGCAAGGATCTGCTTGAGAAGCACGGCCGGCCGGTGCCGGACAGCTGGGAGGAGCTTCGGGAAACAGCCGGCTTGATCCAGCGGGCGGAGCGTGCCGCCGGCAACGACCGCATGTGGGGCTATGTTTGGCAGGGCCGGGCCTATGAGGGGCTGACGGTCAACGCGCTGGAATGGATCGCCAGCCGCAACGGCGGCACCATCGTCGATCAGGACGGCACCATCACCGTCGACAACCCGCGCGCCGCCGAGGCGCTGGCCATCGCGCGGGACTGGATCAACGCCATCAGCCCGCTGGGCGTCCTGAACTACATGGAGGAGGAGGCGCGCGGCGTCTTCCAGTCCGGCAACGCCGTCTTCATGCGCAACTGGCCCTATGCCTGGACGCTGGTGGACGGGCCGGACAGCCCGGTGCGCGGCAAGGTCGCCGTGGCGCCGCTGCCCAAGGGCGGGCCGGACGGGCGGCACGCGGCGACGCTCGGCGGGCAGCTGCTGGCGGTCAGCAAATTCTCCGCCCATGTGCCCGAAGCGGTGGACCTCGCCCGCAGCCTGACCAGCCCGGAGGAGCAGAAGCGGCGCGCCATCCATGGCGGGTCCAACCCGACCATCCCCGCGCTCTACGACGACCCGCAGGTGCTGGCCGCCAACCCCTTCCTCGCGGACCTCGCCAAGTCCATCGGCAACACGGTCAACCGGCCGGCCCAGGCCACGGGCATGCGCTACAACCAGGTGTCGTCGGAGTTCTACAGCGGCGTGCATGAGGTGCTGAGCGGCCGGCAGGACGCCAAGGAGGCGCTGGGCGAGCTGAAGGAGTCGCTGGTCCGCGTCAGCCGGGGAGGGCGCTGGTGACCGGCGGGCGGGCAAGGGTTTCCGGCCTGACCCGGCAGCGGCGCCGGTCGGCGTGGCTGTTCCTGCTGCCGATGCTGGTGGTTCTGGCGGCGGTGGCCGGCTGGCCGCTGGTGCGCACCATCTATTACTCCTTCACCGACGCGACGCTCGCCACGCTGGACGCCTACGCGGGCGTCGGGATCGACAACTATCTGTGGCTGTCGCGTGATCCGGTCTGGTGGCGGGCGGTGTGGAACACGGTGCTGTTCACCGTGGTGTCGGTGTCGCTGGAAACCGTGCTGGGGCTGGTCGTCGCGCTGACGCTGAACGCGCATCTGCCGGGGCGGGGGCCGCTGCGCGCCGCCGTGCTGATCCCCTGGGCCATCCCGACCGTGGTGTCCGCCCAGATGTGGAACTGGATGTTCCACGATCAATACGGAGTCGTGAACGCCGCCCTGCTGGGGCTCGGCGTGATCGACCAGCCGCAGGCCTGGACGGCGGACCCGAACCTCGCGCTGCCGGTGGTCATCGCGGTGGACGTGTGGAAGTCCACGCCCTTCATGGCGCTGCTGATCCTCGCCGCCCTGCAGATGCTGCCGCAGGATCTGTACGAGGCGGCGCGGGTGGACGGGGTGCATCCGCTGAAGGTCTTCTTCCGCATCACCCTGCCGCTGATCCGCCCGGCGCTGATGGTGGCGGTGCTGTTCCGCACGCTGGACGC
>JAEZPL010000670.1 GCA_023413605.1 Pseudomonadota bacterium | reverse complement strand
ACAAGCTGCGCGGGCGGAAGATCGCCTACATCTACCACGACAGCGCCTTCGGCAAGGAACCGCTGCCGATGCTGGAGGCGCTGCGCAGCCTGCTGGGGTTCGAGATGCGGACCTACCCGGTCGCCCCGCCCGGGCTGGACCAGAAGAGAATCTGGATGCAGATCGGCCGCCAGTACCGGCCGGACTACACGATCCTGTGGGGCTGGGGCGCGCAGAATTCCACCGCCATCCGCGAGGCGCTGGCCGCCGGCTATCCCGTGGACCGGATGATTGGCGTCTGGTGGGCCGGGGCGGAGCAGGACGTGCTGCCCGCCGGGGCCGGGTCCAAGGGCTACAAGGCCATCGCCTACCACGGCGCCGGCGCGGAGTATGCCGTCATCCGCGCCATCCGGGCGCATGTCCACGACCGCGGCCTGGGGGCCGGCGACCCGTCGCAGGTCGGCACGGTCCTGTACAACCGCGGCGTCTTCAACGCCGCCGTGCTGGTCGAGGCCATCCGCGCCGCTCAGGAGAAGCACGGCCGCAAGCCCCTGACGGGCGAGCAGGTAGCCTGGGGATTCGACAATCTGAACCTGACGGCCGACCGTCTGGCCGCGCTGGGGCTGGAAGGCTTCATGCAGCCCTTCCGCACCACCTGCGCCGACCACGAGGGCATGACGCCCATCCGCGTGCAGCAATGGGACGGCCGCCGCTGGCTGGTCGCCTCCGACTGGATCGAACCCCGCCGCGCCATGATCCGCAGCATGGTCGAATCCTCCGCCCGCAAGTTCGCCGAGGACAGGAAAATCAAGCCGCGGAGTTGCCTGTAGAGGAAACCTCACCCTCTCCCGGCGGGGCCGGGAGAGGGGGTTAATTCTTCACGCCGGGCGCATCGCCACGTAGCGGCAGAAGCGCAAGCCGCTGCCCAGCACGCGCAGGCGCGCCCACCACAGCGCCAGTTCCCGCCCCAGCGCCGCCAGGACACGGCCATCAGGGACAGCGGTCTTCAGCGCCTCGCCCAGGCTGCGGACGCGATCGACCACCTGACGCCGGTGCAGCTGCGTCAGATCCTCGGCGATGCGGACGTCCAGGTTGCGCTGGGCCAGTTCGTCCGCCATGCGGGTGTTGGACCAGGGATAGACCTCCATCGGCTCCGTGTCGCGCCAGCGGTTCCAGCTGTCCCAGGAGCCGGGCGTCCCCTCGATCACATAGTCGAACACGAGCACGCCGCCCTTCGGCTTGACGCACTCGCCAATGCGGTCGAGGAACACTTCCTTGTCGCGCACGCGGTGCATGATGCGGTCGGCCAGCACGAGGTCGAAGGATCCAGCCTGATTGAAATGCTCCGGATCGTAATGGCCGATGGGGACCTTTTTCGAAACGCCCAGCGCCTTTGACCGCTCCATGCCCAGCTTCGCCAGCAGCGGCGACGGCTCCAGCCCCGTGACCCAGGTGTCGTAGCTGTTGACGATGCTGCGCGCCGGCCCGCCGAGCCCGGCCGAGAGGTCGAGCACGCTCTTGGCCGGGTTCAGGCCGAAGGAACGCACGGAATCCACCATCCACTGGCTGTCGCCGGGGCCGATGCAGTCGTCGCCCCACAAAAGCTGCGCCCCCTGGGTGCGGGCCACCGACCAGACGGGCTCGCCCCGCCGGTCGAGCTGAAAGGTTTCCAGCCGCTCCAGTTCCTGGTTCAGTAAGGTGTCCGGGGCGTTGGGCATGGGTGCCGCCACCCCCGCGGGAGCGGCCGGAGCCATGCTGCCGAGGCTTTGCACCAGCGCACCCTGCGGGCGCCGCGCCGCCGTGGGGATTGGCGAGCGCGCCAGGATGGACAGGTCGTACCCTTCCCACCAGGCGACCACCTTCGTCCGCCAGTCCGGATTTCTCCAGCGATCCTGCTCCCGAAGGTTCAACTCCATGTCCCCCGACACAGCTTTCCCAAAACACCGGATCAGAAAACCCCGACCACGACTTCTTCGAACACAGTCGCGACCCAGATCACGGCACCTTTACCTCGCAATATAGAGGTAAGCACCAACAATCCGCGTGTCAAGAATCCATTCCTTAACCGAGCTCGCCTACATTGGTCGAAACATTGCGAAAATTTTATCCATTATTTCGAATTCTGCGGACTTCTGAAACCGGCGCCGCACCAATACCCTGAAGGACTGTTGGGAGATGGCGCGGGGCTTGGACACCCATGCCGCATTGCGGCATCCGGCATCGCTCCCTATAGTTCGTAGCACCCACACCCTGAGGAGCTTCGGCGTGCCGCACAAAACCGGCAATCCCTGGACCGTCCTGAACACCAAGCCGATCTACGAGAACCCCTGGATGAAGGTCGTCGAGCACGACGTGCTGAATCCCAAGGGAAAACCGGGCATCTACGGCGTGATGCACGCCCAGAACCTCGCGACCGGGGTCGTGCCCATCGACGACGACGGCTGTGTGACGCTGGTCGGCCAGTACCGCTTCCCTCTGCACCAGTACAGCTGGGAGATCCCGGAAGGTGGCGGGCAGAAGGGCATCGATCCCCTGGTGTCCGCCCAGCGCGAGCTGGCGGAGGAGACGGGGCAGACGGCGCGCCACTGGTTTCCCATCCTGACCCTGCATCTGTCGAACAGCATCACCGACGAGGTTGCCTACACCTACCTCGCCTGGGGCATCGAGCAGGGGGTCGCGACCCCGGAGGACACGGAGGTGCTGCAGCTCCGCCGCGTTCCCTTCGCCGAGGCCTACGCCATGGCCAAGCGCGGCGACATCACCGACGCCATCGCGGTGGCGAGCCTTCTGAAGGTCCGCCTGATGGCCCTGGACGGCGAGTTGCCGGACGACGT
>JAEZPL010000595.1 GCA_023413605.1 Pseudomonadota bacterium | reverse complement strand
CCTTACGGTTTCAAGGAAATGTCAGAGATACGGCGGCGTGCAGGCGCTGATGATTTCGCACTCTTCGTCGCCCAGGTTGCGGAAGCGGTGCGGGATTCGGCTGTCGAACAGATAGGCGTCGCCGGGGCCGAGGATTTCCTTCCGGTCGCCGACCGTCAGCTCGATCCGGCCCTTGATGACGATGCCGCCCTCCTCCGAATCGTGCTGGAGCATGGTGCGGCCGCCGGTGTCGGCGCCGGGGGCGTATTTCTCGTGCAGGACCTGGAGGTTGCGGCCGCGCAGGTCGCCGACCTGCCGGAAGGAGATGGTGCCGACCCGGCTTTTCACCAGACCGGTCAGCTCCACGAGGTCCGTGCCCTTGAAGAAGATCTGCTCCCGCGGCGGCAGGTCGTCGGACGAGAAGAACTCCGCCAGCGTCATGGGGATGCCTTGCAGCACCTTGCGCAGGGAAGACACCGATGGGCTGCAACGGTTCTGCTCGATCAGCGAGATGGTTCCGTTGGTCACGCCCGCGCGTTGAGCAAGCTGGCGTTGCGACAAACCATGGGATTCACGCACCTGCTTCAGGCGCGCGCCCACGTTGAAATCGACAGCGTCCGCGTCCATGGGTCGTTTCCTCGTTCCTGATCGGAAGGCATACCGGATTCGCGTGTGTGCGTCATCAAAAACTCAACACCCGATTAGGGTTGTTTAATTTATTAAACATGGTACGCTTTTCCAACGTTTCCACCTGAGGCGGATCACAATGCTGTCGCTGAACGACAAGAGCCTTCTCAAGACCCAGGCCTACGTGAACGGCACCTGGCGCAACGCGTTCTCCGGCAAGACCTTCGCGGTGACCAACCCGGCGACGGGGGAAGAGCTGGCGCAAGTCGCGGACGTCGGCGCGGAAGAGACGCGCCAGGCGATCAACGCCGCCAACGACGCCCTGCCGGCGTGGCGCGCCAAGACCGCCAAGGAGCGCGCCGTCATCCTGCGCCGCTGGTACGAGCTGATCCTCGCCGCCCAGGAAGACCTTGCCGTCCTGATGACGCTGGAGCAGGGCAAGCCCCTGGCCGAGGCGCGGGGCGAGGTGGTCTACGGCGCCAACTTCATCGAGTGGTTCGCCGAAGAGGGCAAGCGCGTCTACGGCGACGTGATCCCGACCTTCGCCGGCAACAAGCGCATCGTCGTGCTGAAGGAGCCGATCGGCGTCGTCGCCGCGATCACGCCGTGGAACTTCCCGAACGCCATGATCACCCGCAAGGTCGCCCCGGCCCTGGCCGCGGGCTGCACGGTCGTGGTGAAGCCGGCGGAAGACACCCCGCTGTCCGCCCTGGCCCTGGCCGAGCTGGCGGAGCGTGCGGGAATCCCGGCCGGCGTGTTTAACATCGTCACCGGTTCCGACCCGATCGCCATCGGCGGCGAGCTGACCGCCAACCCGATCGTCCGCAAGCTGTCCTTCACCGGTTCGACCGAGGTCGGCCGCATCCTGATGCGCCAGTCCGCCGACACCGTGAAGAAGGTCTCGCTGGAGCTGGGCGGCAACGCCCCCTTCATCGTCTTCGACGACGCGGACCTGGACGAGGCCGTGAAGGGCGCCATCGCGTCGAAGTACCGCAACTCCGGCCAGACCTGCGTCTGCGCCAACCGCCTGCTGGTGCAGGCCGGCGTGTACGACGCCTTCGCCGCCAAGCTGGCCGAGGCGGTCAAGCAGATCCGCGTCGGCAACGGCATGGAGGCCGGCGTCAGCCAGGGCCCGATGATCAACACCCAGGCCGTCGACAAGGTCGAGGAGCTGATGGGCGACGCCGTGGCCAAGGGCGCCAAGGTGGCGCTGGGCGGCAAGCGCCACGCGCTGGGCGGCACCTTCTTCGAGCCGACCATCCTGACCGGCGTCACGACCGAGATGCGCGTGGCCCGCGAGGAGATCTTCGGCCCGGTGGCCCCGCTGTTCGAGTTCGAGACCGAGGCCGACGCCATCCGCATGGCGAACGACACCGAATTCGGTCTCGCGGCCTATTTCTACAGCCGGGACATCGGCCGCGTCTGGCGGGTGGCGGAACAGCTGGAATACGGCATGGTCGCCATCAACGAAGGCATCCTGTCCACCGAAGTGGCTCCGTTCGGCGGCATCAAGCAGTCGGGCATCGGCCGCGAAGGCTCGAAGTACGGCATGGATGACTTCCTGGAAATCAAATACCTGTGCGTCGGCCTTGGGGTTTGACAGGGCGCCTGACGGCATCTTCTGAATCGGGGGTAGACATGAGCAACCAGTCCTTCCAGGATCGCCGCAACGCCGCCGTTCCGCGCGGTCTCGCCAACGCCATGCCGGTCTACATCGACCGCGCCGAAAACGCCGAGATGTGGGATGTCGAGGGCAACCGCTTCATCGACTTCGCCGGCGGCATCGCGGTGCTGAACACCGGCCATCGCCACCCGAAGGTGGTCGAGGCCGTGAAGGCCCAGCTGGACCGCTTCACGCACACCTGCGCGATGGTCACGCCGTACGAGTCCTTCGTGACCCTGGCGGAGCGTCTGAACGCGCTGGTTCCGGGCTCCACGCCGAAGAAGACCGCCTTCTTCACCACCGGTGCGGAAGCGGTGGAGAACGCCGTCAAGATCGCCCGCGCCCACACCGGCCGTCCGGGCGTGATCGCCTTCTCCGGCGCCTTCCACGGCCGCACGCTGCTGGCGATGGCGCTGACCGGCAAGGTCGTGCCCTACAAGGTCGGCTTCGGCCCCTTCCCGGCCGAGGTCTACCACGCGCCCTTCCCCAACGC
>JAEZPL010000538.1 GCA_023413605.1 Pseudomonadota bacterium | reverse complement strand
CTGGCCGCCTTCAACGACACCAAGGACAGCTGCGTCCTGCACGTCGATCCCGCCAAGCCCCGCGCCATGAGCAGCCCGGAGGTCAACGCCCTGATCGACGCCCTGCTGAAGGCCTACAAGAAGGTCTTCGTGCTCTCCGGGAAGGAAAGCGCGCTGATCCAGCGGTAAGAGTTTCTGCGCTGGGCCATGTGAAGCCCCCTCTCCCCTCTGGGGAGGGGGGCGAGCAACCTTTCGTTAACCATAACCAACCACCCTTCCGGCGCCCTCTCCACAGCGGACCGCCGGACGATGAACGCCCTTCCCCGCCTTCTCCTCGCCGCTGCGCTCACCGTCCTGCCCGGCCTTGCGCTGGCGGATGGAGCCGTAGCGAACGGACCCGCAGCGAACGGATCGTTGTTCTTCCGCAACGATGGCGGCGACGCCTGGACGTTTCGCAAAACGATCGAGGGCACGCTGACGCCGGGTGCCTGCGAGCGGGTCGAGGTTGCCTCCCCGCTCGGTTCCGCCGTCGCTGACATCGACGGATCCCGCTTTTCCGCGACCGTTCCGCTGGCCTCCGGAGCGAACGATGTGCGTGCGCTCTGCCTCGCCGCCGGGCGACCGGCGGCCTCCGCCGCCCAGCGATGGACCGTCCGGCTGCCCGATGCGCCGAAGGCCTGGGTACGCGCCGTCGCCACGCCGGACGGCCTCGTGCTGGACGCCGGGCGCAGTCAACCCGCCACCGGCCGCAGCGCCCCCATCGCCAAGACGGAATGGCGCGCCGCCCCGGGCAATCCCGCGCCGCTTCCAGTATTGCCCGCGACGGACAAGCGCCTGACACTGCCCACGCCCGCCGCCGACGGCGAATACCGCGTGACCCTGCGCGTCACCGACAGGCTCGGCCGCAGCGACGAGAGCACCGTTCTGTTCCGCGTGCGAAACGGCGCTGCCGAGGCCGTGGATCCGCAACGCCATCGCCCCTCCTGGATGGACGCCGCGGTGGTCTACGGCGTCGTGCCGCACTTGTTCGGCCCGCGCGGACTTGCCGATGTGACCGCCCGGCTGGACGACATCGCCGCGCTGGGCGTGACCGCCCTGTGGCTGTCGCCGCTGACGGAGGCGCCGGGACTCGATTTCGGCTACGCCGTGACCGACCATTTCCGGGTGCGCGCCCGTTTCGGCAACGAAGCCGACCTGAAGGCGCTGGTTGCCGCCGCGCACGCGCGCGGCATGCGGGTGCTGATGGACTTCGTACCCAATCACCTAGACGAGCGTCACCCCTACCACGCCGACGCGGCGGCGCACGGTGCGGCGTCCCCCTATCACCGTTTCTTTGACCGCGGGCCGGACGGCGCGGTGTCCAGCTACTTCAACTGGACCAACCTGAAGAACCTCGACTACGACAACCCCGAGGTTCAACGCTACATGACTGCGGCCTTCGCCCATTGGGTGCGCGAACTGGGCGTCGACGGCTTCCGGGTGGACGCGAGTTGGGCGGTGAAGGAGCGCGCGCCGGAGTTCTGGCCGGCCCTGCGGGCGGAATTGCGCCGCATCAACCCCGACCTGCTGCTGCTGGCGGAAGCCTCCGCCCGCGATCCCTGGTACATGGCGAACGGCTTCGACGCCGCCTACGACTGGACCGGCCAGCTTGGCCAGTGGGCGTGGCACGACGCCTTCGACGCGGGCGCGCCCACGGCGGCCCGCCTGCGCGCGGCCCTGACGGCGAGCGATCCCGACACGCCGGTCTTCCGCTTTCTGAACAACAACGACACCGGCGCGCGCTTCATCACCCGGCACGGCCTCGCGCGCACCAAGGCCGCCGCCACGCTGCTGATGACCCTGCCCGGGGTCCCCTGCCTCTACACCGGCGACGAGGTCGGCGCCGCCTATGAGCCCTATGGGGAACCGAAGCCCGTCACCTGGGATGATTCCCAGAACCTGCGTGGCTTCTACACCCATCTGACGACCCTGCGCCGCACGGAGGCCGCCCTGCACGCCCCTGGTCTGGAATGGCTGGACACCGCCCGGCCCGACACGGTGCTGGCCTTCCGCCGCCCCGGTGCCGATCCGGTCACCGTGGTGCTGAACTTCGGCCAGGAGCCCGCCGAGGCCCCACGCTTCGCCGGCCCGATGCGGGATCTGCTGACCGGCGCCGTGATCCAGCCCGGCGCGACGCTGCCCCCGTCCGGCGCTTGGGTCCTGAAGGCCGCCGGCCCGCAGACGGCGGACAGCAACGAACGCCGGTGACGGCGATTCGCCACAGAGGCACAGAGACACAGAGGATTTTATTCGAACCTTGTCGCCGCGAGACACCGAAATCCCTCTGTGCCTCCGTGTCTCCGGGCTGAGTCCGCTTTACCCAAGCGCGTCGCCCCAATCCAGGCGGCGGGCGGCCTTGAAGGCGGCGCCGTCGCGCTTGCCGAGCACCCGCTCCGACGCCGCACCGTCCGGGCCGCAAAGCTTGAAGGCGATGCGCCCGTTCCCGGCGGAGCGCGGCAGGGCGATGATACGGGAGTCCGGCACGAGGCCGGGTTGGCGGGATGCGGCGATGTAGACGTACTTCTCGTCCTCCCACGGCACCTCCGCCCCCTTGGCCTGCCGGTGCAGGCGGGACCGGGCGACCCGACGGGAGAAATGGCACCAGTCCGGGGCGACCAGCGGGCAGGCGGCGGTGTGGACGCAGGGCGCCAGCAGATGAGCGCCGGCCCCGGCCAACCTCTGGCGGGCTCGCAGGATGCGGCTCCACCCCGCGGGGGTTCCGGGCTCGACGATCAGCAGCGTGCCGGCGGTCGCGGACCACAGCCGGTCCACCAGCCGGTCGCGCGCCTCCTCCGACAGTTCGTCCAGCACATAGGCAAGCGTCACGAGATCGCGGGATTCCAACTCAGGAAGCCCAGTGGCCACATCCACCGCGCGCCACGCGATCCGGGACAGCGCCGCGTCCCGCGCCAGGGTCTCGCCCACTGCCCGAATGGCCGGGCTGCCTTCCAGCAGCAGGGCGTCTTCCAGGCTCGGCCACCGGTCGGACGCCGCCCACAGGGCGGTACCGGGGCCGGCCCCGACGTCCAGTGCCGTGACCGGCGCAAAGTCCGGCTGGGCCTCGGCGACCGCGTCCATGCTGGCGCGGACGGCGGCGTAGGTGGCCGGCAACCGGGTGGCGAGGTAGGCCCGCGCCGCCATGTCGTCCGACAGGTGGAAGCGGCCGTCGCGCACCTCCGCCCGATAGCGTTGCGACAGGCGGTCGGCCGCGCGCTTCAGGTCGGCAAGGGCGATGCCGTCCAGCGCGCGGTCCACCGCGTGGCGGAGCGTGGGGGGAAGTTCCATGGTCCTGAGAGTCTCGGGATCGGGCGTGATCGTCGCCGCGGTGTTAGCACGCCGCCCGATCCTTCGGGAATGGACAACCGTGGGGCGGCGACCCCGTCCCAAATAAGCCCAACCTTATGCCCGAACCTGCCGCAGGAAGTCGTTGACGGCGCCGTTCAGCGTTCCGGCCATCTCCGACAGCCGGTCGGCGGCGCCCAGCATGGCGTCGGCGGACCGGCCGGTGTCCACGGCGACCCGGCTGACGTCCCCGATGTTGGCGGACACGTCGGTGTTCATGGAGGCCACCGCCTGGACGTTGTGGGCGATTTCCGACGTCGCTTCCCGCTGCTGGTCGACGGCCTGCGCGATGGAGGTCACGCTGTCGCCGATCACGGTGATGGTCGAGCCGATGCGCTCGATGGCCGTCACGACCTCCCCGGTGGACGCCTGGATGCCCCGCACCAGCGTGGCGATCTCGTCGGTCGCGGAGGAGGTCTGGTTGGCCAGCGCCTTCACCTCGCTGGCGACGACGGCGAAGCCCTTGCCGGCATCGCCGGCCCGCGCGGCCTCGATGCTGGCGTTCAGCGCCAGCAGGTTCGTTTGCTGGGCGATGGCGGTGATGATGCCGACCACCTCGCCGATCTTCTGCGCCGAGTCCGACAGGCCCTTGGTCAGGCCGTCGGCGCGTTGGGATTCGGCCACGGCCTCCACGGCCACGTCGCGGGAATGGGCGATCTGCCGGCCGATACCATCGATGGAGGAGGTCAGTTGCTCGCTGGCCGAGGCCACGGCGCCCACGTTGCTGGTCGCGGTCCCGGCGGCGTCCGCCGCGGCCCGCGTGCGCACGGCCGTGTCGGACGCCATGCCGGCCACCGCCCGGGCCGAGCTGGTGACTTCCCCCGCCGCGACGGAGAGGGAACCGGCCACGGCCTTCACCGTGCGCTCCAGCCCATCGGCCAGTTCGTTCAACATCGCGCGGCGCTGCTCCTCCGCGCGCTGCTCCTGGGCGCGGCGGTTCTCCTCGGCGCTGCGGCGCGCCTCAAGGGCCTCGCGGAAGGCGTGCACGGCGCCGTGGATGTCGGCGAACTCGCGCAGGGGCGACGGGCGCAGGGTAACCGCCGTTTCCCCGCGCGACAGCGCCTGGAGCGCCACGCTCGCCGCGCGGACCGGCTGCATGATGTAGCGGTAGCCCAGCAACATGTTCACCGCGCCGACCAGGGCGATGACCGCGACCGCCCCGAGCGCGACCAGCGACAGCCGCTCCAGCAGCGCCTTGACCTCACCGGCGCCGGCCTGGCTCTGCGCGGCGACCGCGTCGGACTCCGCGTTCATCCGTTGGACAAGGCCGTCCACAAGGCTGCGGACCTCGCCGTTGCGGGCATAGCTGTCGGCGGACAGACGCAGCATCTGCTCGCGCAGGGCGAAGGTCTCCGCCAGATCGGCCAAGGCGGCGACGTCGTCGCCAACGGTCTCGTATTCGTCCGTCTGCGGCAGGTGCTTGCGCAGGTCCAGGGCCTTGGCGCCGTACTCCTGGAACACCCGGCGGTCGTTGGCAACCGACGGCGGGTAAAGCTGAGACGGCAGGCGGGCCAGCAGCAGCTTCGCGTCGCGGACCGTGGAGAACAGGGTGGAGAGCCCCTGCTCGTCCTCCGGATTCTTGACGTCGCGCATGGCGAGCGACAGGCCGCGCCCGATGTCCGACGCCAGGCTTTCGGCCCGGCTGATGTTGAACGCGAATTTCTTGTCCAGCGTCTCAAGCTGGGCGCCCATGGACGCGGCCTCGCGGGTCGCGGCAACGACCTTGGTCACGACCTCCCGGATGTCGGGGCGCAGGTCGGCGCCCATCCGGACGCTCTGCGCGTCGAGGTTGGACAGGGTCTCCTCGCGCGTCGTCTCGTCGGTGGCCGCGATGACCGCCTCGCCAAGCTTCGCCAGACGCTCCGCCTCCAGGGCGATGCGCTGGTTCTTGCTGACCTGATTGGCAAGCTCGGCGTTGTCCGATGCGATCCGTATCGCATCGACCACGGCCATGCCGCCGAACGCCGCCAGCGCGACCATCACCACCGCGGCCACGAGGCAATCCACCATGACGACCTGGAACGTCGTGCGCTTCTTCGATCTGCCTGCCGAGAGTGCCATCTGCGATCCCATCCGCAACTTTCTGTCCGGCGAACGGCACATGCGTTGCGCCACCGACCGATTTATTAGTGTACTTATATGCTCGGAAAAGTGGGAGGGACACTATTGTGGAAAACCGAAAACAGACATGCGCGGGCTGAGGCGCCCAAGGCACCGTTGCGCGAGGCGTCATCGATTCGAATGGCGGCGATGGGGAAAATGGCAACGCCGCCTCGGGCCAATGGCGTCACGGGCCATGACCGGGGGCGGCGCTGATCGGGAGGCGGTATGATCAGGCCGTTACAGGCCGGCGCCGTTTCCACCGGCCAGGGCCACGCAGACACGGTCCTTGCCTTCCAGGCTGCCGCAGCCGCCGCTGCGCTGGGACACGAAGCGGATGACCACCCGCTCGCCCTTGCCAACCGAATTGGGCGGCAGCATGGCTTCCGCGACCATCGTTTCCACCGAGTGCGTCGGCGTGGCACCGGACCTGGAGGCGGACGCCTTGACCTTGGCCGGCGCGTGGTCGGTGGCGGCGACGAACTCGACCGGCGGCTTGGAAGCGCGGCCCTTCGGCTCCACGGCGAGGACCGGCGGCGGTTCCAGCGCCGCGACCGCGACGGGCGGCGTGGGCGGCGCCAGGGCGGGCGTCGGGACGAGCGGTTCCGGCAGAGCCTCCGGCTTGGCCGCGTTCGGCTTCGATGCGGGAGCCGTGGCGGGAACGACCGCAACCTCGATGGCCGTGGCGCCGGCGGACTGCGAGGCCGTGCGCGGTTCGGTTCCGCGCAGGGCGGGGGTCAGCGCCGCCAGATACAGCCTCGTCTCGCGCGGAAGCTTCTGTTTCTTGGCAAGGACCGCCGTATAGCAGGCCGGGCCGCAGTTGTAGGCGGCCAGGAAGCCCGGCGCGCCGAACAGGTCGTACATCTCGCGCAGGTAGGCGGTGCCGGCCAGGATGTTGTCGCGCGGGTTGGACGGGTCGGAGCCGAGCCCGTACTGATCCCGCATCATGTCGTAGGTGCCGGGCATCACCTGCATCAGGCCGATGGCGCCGGCCGAACTGGTGATGGTCCGGCCGTTCACCTGGGCGCGCCCACCGCTTTCCCGCATCATCACGGCGCGGATCCATTTCTCCGGCACGTCGAAGCGTTCCGACGCCTCACGAATGTGAGGGACCCAGGGGGCCAGGGGATCGTTCGGGTCGATGGGGGCGGCCGCCACCTCCGGAACCGCGACGGGAGCCATCGCCGTTTCCGGAGCGTTCGAGGCGCAACCCGCCAGACCGAGGGCGAGGATCAGGGCAGCAGCAGCGGCACGGGCCGCCGCGAAGTCTTGATAAGCCACAAGGAAGGGTCCGTGCTGGTGGCGCAGGGATCGAAAGCGTTAACCCCTTCTTGCGATGTATAGATGCGTGGTGTCAAGCAACAACGTGGCTGTATTGCCCGCAGACGCCCGATTTTCGCTTTTTCATATCCATATGGAATGGTTTTCAGCCAAATCCTGTTTATCCGCTTTCCGCCCGATTTCCGCCCCTTGGCGAGACAGATTTACCGGTGGATTGGCGTGCGGACCGTCCTGCTTTTGTCACGCCCGGCACAAGCGTCACGCCGCGTTGCGCGCCTCCCAAGATCTTGACTTTCCTGCGGGCACTGCTTATTGAATGAACATTCATTTATGTTTGTGCACACATGTCCGACACGCCTCCTCCATCGTCCTCACGCCGGTCCCGACGCAAGGACGCACGCCCTGCCGAGGTGATCGAGGCGGCGCGCGACCTGTTCATCTCGCGCGGATACGCCGCAACCAAGCTGGAAGACGTGGCGCGAAAGGCCGGCGTCAGCGTCGGCCTGCCCTACCTCTATTTCGAAAACAAGGAAGGGCTGTTCAAAGCCGTCGTCCGTGAATCGATCCTGCCCCAATTCCGCCTGGGGGAGGACATGCTGGAAAACTTCACCGGCACCAGCGAGGAGCTATTGCGCTTTCTCGCCCAAAAGTTCTGGGAAATGGAGCAGTGCCCCGGCTCCGGCCTGTCCAAGCTGGTGATCGCGGAAGCCGGGAACTTCCCCGACCTTGCCCGCTTCTACATGGAGGAGGTCGTGATGCGCGGCCGGCGCTTCTTCGCACGCGTCCTCCAGCGCGGCATCGACCGGGGGGAGTTCCGCCCGATGGACGTTGACCAGATGGCACGCGTCGCGGCAGCCCCGCTGACCATGCTGTCCCTGTGGAACCATTCCCTGCGGCCTTTCGAGTCCGATCCGGCCTTCGCCGCCGCCGAACCCTACATCGACGCTTACCTCGACCTCATGCTGAACGGGCTGAGGGCAGCACCCAAGGACGACACCCATGACTGACGCCGCCCACGGTCCCCTCGGCACCTCGCGCAGCCGGGTGCGCCGCCTGCTGCTGCCCCTGCTGCTGGCCGGCGCCCTGGTGGGTGGCGGTGCGGTCTGGAAAGCCCGCACGACCGGGGAGGCCGCCGCCGTAACCGCCCAGGCCCCGATGCCTCCATCCGAACGGCCCATCGAACTGGCCGCCATCGAGGTGACGCGCGCCGCCCCGCGCGCCCTCGCCGAGACCGTGCGGCTCAGCGGGTCGGTGCAGCCGCTGGAACAGTCGCTGGTGAAATCGGAAGTCTCCGCGCGGCTGGTCGAGGTGCCGGTGCGCGAGGGGCAGGCCGTGCGCAAGGGCGATGTCCTCGCCCGCTTCGACACGGTCGAACTGACCGCCCGGTTGAACGAGAAGCTGAGCAACCTGGAAGGCGCCAAGGCGCAGTTGGTGCTGGCCGAGAAGACCCGCGCCAAGAACCTGGCCCTGCGCCAGAAGGACATCGTGTCCGAAGCCAACATGGACCAGGCGCAGAGCACCTTCCGGTTCCAGCAGGCGACGGTGTCGGCGCTGGAAGCGCAGGTGGAACTGGGCCGCAAGGCGCTCCGCGACGCCACGGTGGTCAGCCCCATCGACGGTACGGTGGCCGAACGCTCGGTCAACCCCGGAGAGCTGCTCGCCGTCAACACGACGATGTTCTCGGTGGTCGACCTCAGCCGCGTGGAGGTCGAGGCGACCGTGCCCGCCGACGATGTGGCCCGGCTGAAGCCCGGCCAGACCGTGCGGCTGCGCGTGGAGGGATTCGGCGACCGGGAGTTCGTCGGCCACATCGCCCGCATCAACCCCATGGCCCGCGCCGGTACCCGCGCCATCCCGGTCTATGTCAGCCTGGACAACGCCGACGGCTCCCTGCGCGGCGGCATGTTCGCGGCCGGTGACGCGGTGGTGGCCCAGGCCGACCGCGCCTTCGCCCTGCCCCCGGCCGCCATCCGCCGCGACGCCGAGGGCGACTTCGTGCTGGTGGTCGCCAATGGCCGGGTGGAGCGGCGCAAGGTTCAGACCTTGGGCACGTGGTCGCGCGGCGACCTCGTCCAGGTGGACGGCCTCATGGACGGCGACATGGTCGTGACCGCCCCCCTGCCCGGCCTTGCCGCCGGGCGGGCCGCGACGGTCATGGGGAGCTGACTTGGCGATGCCGATCACCCGCATCAGCGTCGACAACCCCGTCTTCGCCACCATGATGATGGTCGCGCTGATGGTGCTGGGCCTGTTCTCGTACCAGCGCCTGGGCGTCGACCAGTTCCCCGACGTCGATTTTCCGGTCGTCGTCGTCTCGACCGAATATCCCGGCGCCAGCCCGGAATCCGTGGAAACGGACGTGACCCGGCTGGTCGAGGACGCGATCAACACCATCGCCGGCATCAAGACGCTGACCTCCCGCTCCTACGAGGGGCAGTCGATCGTGATCGCGGAGTTCGACCTGAAGACCGCCTCCACCCAGGCGCTTCAGGACGT
This sequence comes from Pseudomonadota bacterium, assembly GCA_023413605.1. Lineage (GTDB taxonomy): Bacteria > Pseudomonadota > Alphaproteobacteria > Azospirillales > Azospirillaceae > Azospirillum. Next base: position 504 of record JAEZPL010000538.1, on the reverse strand, counting down.
GCGCGAGAAGGTCTCGGCCCTGCGCCCCGCCTTCCGGGACGAGGTGAAGGACCCGCAGATCACCCGCTTCAACCCGGATGACCAGCCCATCCTGTCGGTCGCGGTGAAGTCCGACATCCGGACGCTGCGCGACCTGACGACGATGACCGACCAGATCGTGCTGAAGCGCCTGCAGAACGTGCGCGGGGTCGGCCGGGCGACCATCGCGGGCGGGGTGAAGCGCCAGATCCAGGTGCGGCTGCGGCCCGAACGGCTGGAGGCGCTGGGTGTCGGCGTCGATCAGGTCATCAACGCCATCAGGGACGAGAACCAGGACCTGCCCGTCGGCACCGTGTCCGGCGGCGGGGCGGAGCGCGTCGTCCAGGTGGACGGGCGCGTCGTCGACCCGCGCCAGCTTCTCGACCTGATCGTCACCCGCCGTGGCGGCGAGCCCGTGCGGCTGCGGCAGGTCGCGGAGGTCCTGGACGGGCAGGAGGAACAGGAGTCGGTCGCGCTGTTCAACGG
>JAEZPL010000530.1 GCA_023413605.1 Pseudomonadota bacterium | reverse complement strand
GGGTTTTCCGGTCGTGCTGAAGATCGTGTCCCCGCAGATCCTGCACAAGACGGAGGCCGGCGGCGTGCTGGTCGGTGTGCAGACCGCCGAGGACGTGCGCAAGGGCTTCCAGACCATCATGGACCGCGCCCGCGCCTACGACCCGAAGGCGGAGTTGATCGGCGTCCAGGTCCAGCAGATGCTGAAGGGTGGGATCGAGGTCATCGTCGGCTCCATCACCGACCAGAGCTTCGGAAAGCTTGTGGCGTTCGGCCTGGGGGGCGTTCTGGTGGAGGTTCTGAAGGACGTCACCTTCCGCCTCGCCCCGGTGTCGCGGGAAGAAGCCCTGTCGATGCTCGACGGCATCCAGGCGCACGAGATGCTGAAGGGTGTGCGTGGCGAGCGGCCGGTCAGCCATGACGCGCTGGCGGACATCATCGTCAGCGTCTCCCGCCTCGTGGACGAGGTGCCGGAGATCGTGGAACTGGACCTGAACCCCGTCTTTGCCCGCGAGGATGGCGCCATCGCCGCCGATGTGCGCGTGGTGCTGGACTTCGAGGCCAAGACGCCGCGCTACCGTCCGTCGCAGGAACAGATCGTCCGGCAGATGAACCGCATCATGAAGCCGGATGCGGTGGCGGTCATCGGGGCCTCGTCGGAAGACGGGAAGATCGGCAACTCCGTGATGAAGAACCTCATCAACGGCGGCTACAAGGGCCAGATCTACCCGATCCACCCCAAAGCCGACGACATCCTGGGCTACAAGGCCTACCGAAGCGTCAAGGACGTGCCGGGCGACATCGACGTGGCGGTCTTCGCCATCCCGGCCAAGTTCGTGGCACAGGCCCTGACCGAGGTCGGCGAGAAGAAGATTCCCGGCGCGGTGCTGATCCCCTCCGGCTTCGCCGAGACCGGCAACGTCGAGGGCCAGGAAGAGATCGTCGCGATCGCGCGCAAGTATGACGTGCGCCTGATGGGGCCTAACATCTACGGCTTCTACTATACGCCGAAGAACCTCTGCGCGACCTTCTGCACGCCGTACGACGTGAAGGGCAAGGCGGCGCTGTCGTCGCAGTCCGGCGGCATCGGCATGGCGATCATCGGCTTCAGCCGCTCCGCCAAGATGGGCGTGTCGGCCATCGTCGGCCTCGGCAACAAGTCGGACATCGACGAGGACGACCTGCTGTACTTCTTCGAGCAGGACGACAACACCCAGGTCGTGGCGATGCATTGCGAGGATCTGAAGGACGGCCGCGCCTTCGCGGAAGCCGCCAAGCAGGTCTCCAAGAAGAAGCCGGTGGTCGTGCTGAAGGCCGGGCGCACCTCGCTCGGCGCGCGGGCCGCCAGTTCCCACACCGGCGCGCTGGCCGGCAACGACAAGATTTACGAGGACGTGCTGCGCCAGTCCGGCGTGGTCCGCGCCCGCAGCCTTCAGGACCTGTTGCAGTTTGCCCGCGGCATTCCGGTGCTGCCGACGCCGAAGGGCGAGAATGTGGTCATCATCACCGGGGCCGGCGGTTCGGGCGTGCTTCTGTCCGACGCCTGCGTGGACAACGGCCTGTCGCTGATGGCCATGCCGCCAGACCTGGACGCGGCTTTCCGCAAGTTCATTCCGCCCTTCGGGGCGGCGGGCAACCCGGTGGACATCACCGGCGGCGAGCCGCCGACCACCTACCAGAACACCATCCGCCTTGGCCTGGAGGACGACCGCATTCACGCGCTGATCCTGGGCTACTGGCACACGATCATCACGCCGCCGATGGTGTTCGCCAAGCTGGTGGTCGAGGTGAAGGAGGAGATGAAGGCGAAGGGCATCGAGAAGCCAATCGTCGCGTCGCTGGCCGGGGATGTACAGGTCGAGGAAGCGGCGACCTATCTCTATGACCACGGCGTCGTCGCCTACCCGTACACGACCGAAACGCCGGTCGCCGTGCTGGGCGCCAAGTACAAGTGGGCGCGTGCGGCGGGGCTGCTGTGATCTGACGAATGCCGGCCGGGCTGCGGAGCAATACTGCGGTCCGGCCCAACAAACCGAAAAAGATAGACGTCAATTGGGGGGAGGGGGACAAAAACACCATGAACATCCACGAGCATCAGGCGAAGGAGCTTCTGCGGAAATACGGGGTTGCGGTTCCCCGCGGCGCCGTCGCTTTCTCGGCCGGCGAGGCGGAGACGGCTGCGCGTGAACTGGGCGGCCCCGTTTATGTGGTGAAGTCGCAGATCCACGCCGGTGGCCGTGGCGCCGGCCGCTTCAAGGACAATCCGGAGGGCAAGGGCGGCGTCCGCGTCGTCAAGTCGGTCGAAGACGTCGCGACGAACGCCGGGCAGATGCTGGGCCACGTTCTGGTCACCAAGCAGACTGGCCCCGAGGGCAAGGAGGTCAAGCGCGTCTACGTCGAGGAAGGCGCCGACATCAAGCGCGAGTTGTATCTCGGCATGCTGGTGGATCGCGCCTCCGGCCGCATCACCATCATCGCTTCGACCGAAGGCGGCATGGAGATCGAAGAGGTTGCCGCCAAGCATCCCGAGAAGATCATCAAGGGGTCCATCGACCCGGCCACCGGCATCCAGGGCTTCCACGCCCGCAAGGTCGCCTTCGGCCTGGGGCTGGAGGGCAAGCAGGTCGGGTCAGCCGGGAAGTTCCTGACGGCCATGTACCGCGCCTTCACCGACCTCGACTGCTCCATCGTCGAGATCAACCCGCTGATCGTCACCGGCACCGGCGATATCCTGGCGCTCGACGCCAAGATGAGCTTCGACGACAACGCGCTGTTCCGCCACAAGGACGTTGCCGCCCTGCGCGACGAGGCGGAGGAGGACCCGGCGGAGATCGAGGCGGCCAAGCACGACCTGAACTACGTCAAGCTCGACGGCAACATCGGCTGCATGGTGAACGGCGCCGGCCTGGCGATGGCCACCATGGACATCATCAAGCTGTACGGCGGCGAGCCGGCCAACTTCCTCGACGTCGGCGGCGGTGCCACGAAGGAGCGCGTCACCGAAGCCTTCAAGCTGATCCTGTCCGATCAAAACGTGAAAGGCATCCTGGTCAACATCTTCGGCGGCATCATGCGCTGCGACGTCATCGCCGAAGGCGTGGTGGCCGCCGCCCGCGAGGTGAAACTGCACGTTCCCCTGGTCGTCCGCCTGGAAGGCACGAACGTCGCGCTGGGCAAGCGGATCCTGGCCGACTCCGGCCTGCCCATCATTTCCGCCGACAATCTGGCCGACGCCGCCGAGAAGATCGTTCGCGCCGTCGTTAAGGGGGGTGCGTAATGTCCGTTCTCGTCGACAAGAACACGAAGGTGATCTGCCAGGGCTTCACCGGAGCCCAGGGCACCTTCCACTCCGAACAGGCGATCGCCTACGGCACCAAGATGGTCGGCGGCGTCACCCCGGGTAAGGGCGGCACCAAGCACCTCGACCTGCCGGTGTTCGACACGG